>CAWVEX010000026.1:0-36887 GCA_963928415.1 Bacillota bacterium
ATTTATTTTTATTTTAATTTATTTTATATTTAATTTTATTTGCAAAATAAAAGACCTTCTTTTTTAGAAAGTCTTAATTAATTTATTTTATTTATTAAACACCTACTGAAGAAAATCCTGAATCAACATGTATTACTTCTCCTGTAATTGCTGATGACATATCACTAAATAAAAATGTTGCAACATCTCCTATATCATCTATTGTTACATTTCTATGTAATGGTGCCTTATCTTCTACAATATCTAATATTGAATTAAAATCTTTTATTCCCTTTGCAGATAATGTTTTAATTGGTCCTGCAGATATTGTATTTATTCTCATATTCTTTTTACCTAAATCTTTAGCTAAATATCTTACAGATGCTTCTAATGCAGCTTTAGCTGCTCCCATTACATTATATCCTTCAACTGATTTTTCAGAACCATAATATGAAAGGGCTATTATGCTTGCATTTTCATTTAATAAATCTAATTCTGTAGCATATTTACAAATTGCAATTAAAGAATAACTGCTAACATCCATCGCATGAGCATATCCTTCTCTTGAAGTTAGAATAAAATCATTTCTTAAATCATCAGTATTAGCATGAGCTATACTATGTAATATACCATCTAATTTTCCATAATCATTTTTTATTTGTTTAAAACATTTTTCTATATCTTCATCACTTGACACATTACATCTATATCCTTTTGCGCCTTTTAATTCTTCTGTAAGTTTATTCATTTTTTCTTCGTCGCCTTGATTATATGTATAAAGTACTTTAGCCCCATTTTCATAAGCTTTTCTAATTACACCCCAAGAAATACTCCATTTATTTCTTAGTCCCATTACTAATATAACTTTATTATTTAATATCATCTTCTTCACCCTTTCCTATTTTTCTATATTTATTATATCTGCTTTCAACTAGTTCATTTTTATTTAGTTTTAATAGTTCTTTTAAATCCTTTAAAATTGCCTTTTTTGTATTTTCTAAAATATTATCTTCTTTTATTATTTCATCAATAATTCCTAATTTTTTTAAATCTTTAGCAGTAATTTTCATTTCTTTTGCTGCTTTTTTGTATAAACTTGAATCTTTATATAAAATACTAGCAAAACCTTCTGGAGATAATACTGAATAAATTGAATTTTCAAGCATTAATATTTTATCTCCTACACCTATTGCAAGAGCTCCTCCACTTGAGCCTTCACCTATTACAACACAAATAATTGGTACTTCTAAACTTGACATTTCTAAAAGATTTTTAGCTATAGCTTCACCTTGACCTCTTTCTTCTGCACCTATTCCTGGATATGCACCTGGAGTATCTATAAAAGTAATTATTGGTCTATTAAATTTTTCTGCCTGTTTCATTAATCTTAATGCTTTTCTGTATCCCTCTGGATTAGGCATACCAAAATTTCTTTCCATATTTTCTTTTGTCGTTTTTCCTTTTTGCTCTCCAATAACTGTTACAGGAATATTTTCTATACTTGCAATTCCTCCAATTATTGCTTTGTCATCTCCAAAATATCTATCTCCATGCATTTCCATAAAATCTTCAAATATATAATTAATATAATCTAAAGCCTTTGGTCTTTCAGGCTTTCTAGCCTCCAAAACTCTATCCCACTCTTCAATTTTATCTGACATTTTTTATCTTCCTTTTCTTTATTAATAATTATGTAATTTTAATATTTTATATAATTCTTCTTTCATGTCTTTTCTTTCTACAATTCTATCTACAAAGCCATGTTCTAATAAGAATTCTGCTCTTTGAAATCCTTCTGGTAATTTTTGATTTATTGTTTGTTCAATAACCCTTGGCCCCGCAAATCCTATTAGTGCTTTTGGTTCAGCTAGAATAATATCTCCTAAACTTGCAAAACTTGCTGTAACGCCTCCAGTAGTTGGATCTGTAAGAACACTAATATATAAAAGACCTGCTTTATTTAATTTAGAAAGAGCAGATGATGTTTTTGCCATCTGCATTAAAGATACCATACCTTCTTGCATTCTTGCTCCACCTGATGCACAGAAAATTATAAGTGGTAAATGTTTTTCTATTGCTTTTTCTATTAATCTAGTTATTTTTTCTCCAACTGCTTCTCCCATACTTCCCATTAAAAAGTTTGCATCCATTACAGCTATAGCAACATTTATTCCATTTATTTTCCCTGTTCCCGTTTTTACCGCTTCTTTTATTTTAGTTTTTTCTTCTAATAGTTTTATTTTTTGGATATAACCTTCGAAATGTATTGGGTCTGTTGTTTGTAAATTGCTATCTGTTTCCTCAAAAGTTCCATCATCTATTATTTGAGAAATTCTTCTTCTTGAAGACAATCTAAAATGTTTTCCACAGTTTGGGCAAACACTATAATTATTTCTTACATCTTCTTTATATAAAATCTCTTTACAGTTATCACATTTTATCCATTTACCAACCATCATATCTGATGCTTTGGTATTTGCTTTAGTATCTACTACAGTAACCTTTTTTATTTTATCAATAACCATTATTTTTCCTCTCGCCTTTAATTAAACTTAATTTTTATAAATTAATTATTTAATTTTTTTATTTTTTATTATTATTTTATAAATGAAGTATCATAGTCATTTTTTATAAATTCTGGATTTTCCAATAATTTATATAAGAAATCAATATTAGTTGTTATTCCATCTATTACAAACTCTCCTAATGCACTTTTCATTTTATTTATGCACTCTTCACGATTATTTCCGTGTACTATAAGTTTTGCAATCATAGAATCATAATTTGGTGGTATTACATAGTCTTGATAAATTGCCGTATCCACTCTTATACCATTTCCACCAGGTATGTGAAGTCCTGTAATTTTTCCTGGACTTGGCATAAAGTTTTTGTCAGGATTTTCAGCATTTATTCTGCATTCAATACTATGTCCTTTTATGTGTAAGTCGGTAATTTCTTTAGAAAGTTTTTTACCTTCTGCAATTCTTATTTGCTCTTTTACTAAGTCAACTCCTGTTACAGCTTCAGTTACAGGATGTTCAACTTGAAGTCTTGTATTCATTTCCATAAAGTAAAAGTTACCTTCTTTATCTACCAAATATTCAATTGTTCCTGCATTAGTATAACCTATTTTTTCTATTGCTTTTACTGACACTTTCTCCATTTTTTGTCTAAGTTTATCATCTATATAATCTGATGGACTTTCTTCAAGCATTTTTTGATTTTTTCTTTGAACAGTACAGTCCCTATCTCCTAAATGTGCAACATTTCCTAACTTATCTGCAATTACTTGAATTTCAATATGTCTAGGATTTTGAATATATTTTTCAATATATATACTATCATCATTAAATGCTGATTTAGCTTCGGCTCTTATTACATCATAATATCTTGAAAGTTCTTCTTCACTATTAGCTATTCTAATACCTTTGCCTCCGCCTCCACTTACAGCTTTCATGATTACTGGATAACCTATTTTACTTGCTATTTCTTTTGCACCTTTTAGTGATTCAACATTTCCTTCTGAACCTTCTACAACAGGAACCCCTGCTTTTTTCATTGTCTCTTTTGCTTTTGATTTATTCCCCATTAGTTCTATTAATTCATAAGAAGGTCCTATATAATTTATTCCCATCTCACTACACATTTTTGCAAATGCTACATTTTCAGATAAAAATCCATATCCAGGGTGAATACTATCTGCTCCAGTTAAGCAACACGCTTCTAATATAGCTTTTACATTTAAATAGCTTTTTTGAGATGGAGCAGGTCCAATACATACCGCTTGATCAGCTAATTTTACATGTAATGAATTTCTATCTGCTTCTGAATAAACTGCAACTGTGGCAATCCCCATTTCTCTACAAGCTCTAATTATTCTTACAGCTATTTCCCCTCTATTTGCAATTAAAATCTTTCTAATCATTTTGACTCCTTTTAATTATTATTAAAATATTTCTTTAAACAATTGCAAAAGTAAGCTCTCCTTTGCAAGCAACCTTTCCATCAACAGTGGCTACTGCTTCACCTACTCCAACAGGGCCCTTTTGCTTAATTATCTTAACTTCTAATTTTAAAGTATCACCTGGAACTACTTGTTTTTTAAATCTTAATTTATCTATACCACCAAAAAGAGCATTTTTACCTTTATTTTCTTCTTTAGATAGAATAGCAACTGCTCCTGTTTGTGCTAAAGCTTCAACAATAAGCACTCCTGGCATTATTGGATTTCCTGGAAAATGACCTGCAAAATGTGGCTCATTTATGCATACATTTTTATATGCTACTGCCATTTCTCCTGGAACATACTCTTCTACCTTATCTATCATTAAAAAAGGTGCCCTTTGAGGTATTATTTTCATTATTCCATTTATATCTAACATTTTATTCCTCTTTCTAATTTATTTTATTTTAAATAAACATTCTCCATATTCACACATATCTTCATCTTTTTTGCAAATTTCAACTACTTCACCATCAAATTCACTTTCAATTTCATTCATAAGTTTCATAGCTTCAATTATGCATACAACATCACCTTTTTTTATTTTATCTCCTACTTTTACAAAAGCTTTAGATGTTGGAGATGATTTGCTATAAAATGTTCCAACCATTGGAGCTTTAATTTCCTTATACTTTAAATCTTCTTTTTTGCTTTCTACTTTTTCAATATTTTCTTTTCCTTCTATATGTGGAATTATTTCTCTTTCAGGTATATCTAAAACTTTTGGTTCATTTTTCTTCATGCTTATTTTAGTTCCATCTGGAAATTCTATTTTTAATTCATCTATTTTAGATTCTCCCATATCTTTAATTATTTCTTTTATATCTTTATATTCCATAAAAATTTAACATCCTTTCTATTAATATAACTTTATAAATTAGTCTTCATATTTTTTGAATATTATTGAACTATTGTGTCCTCCAAATCCTAAAGAATTTGACATTGCATACTCTACCTTTACATTTCTTCCTTCATTAGGAACTATATCTAAATCACATTCTTCATCTGGAACTTTATAATTTATTGTTGGTGGAACAAAATCATCTTCAATTGCTTTTACACAAGCAATTGCTTCAACTGCACCTGCAGCACCTAATAAGTGTCCAGTATTACCTTTCGTTGAACTTACCATTACAGTTTTACTACTTTCTCCTAAAGCATTTTTTATAGCTGCTGTTTCGCAAGAATCATTTAAATGTGTTGATGTTCCATGGGCATTAATATATGTAATATCTTTAGCTTCTATTTTAGCATCTTTTATTGCATTTACCATAGCTCTTGCTCCGCCTTCTCCATTAGGAGCTGGTGATGTAATATGGAATGCATCTGAAGATGCACCATATCCAACTATTTCAGCATATATTTTGGCTCCTCTTTTTTTAGCATGTTCTAGTTCTTCAAGTACTAAAACTCCAGCACCTTCGCCCATTACAAATCCACTTCTTTCCTTATCAAAAGGAATACTTGCTCTATTTTTATCTTGGCTCTGAGATAATGCTTTTATATTAGTAAATCCTGCAACTCCAGTTGGTGTAATTGATGCTTCGGTTCCCCCTGTAAATACAGCGTCTTGATAACCATGTTTAATAGCTCTATATGCTTCACCAATTGAATGAGTCGCACTTGCACAAGCAGTTGCTATTGAAAAAGATTCTCCTCTTAATCCTAAATCAATTGCAACATTTCCTGTAGCCATATTAGATATAACCATTGGAATATACATAGGTGAAATTTTATCATACCCTTTTTCAAAACATACTCTATTTTCTTTTTCGATTGTTTCTAATCCTCCCATACCAGATCCAATAAATACACCTACTCTATCAAAATCTGTGTTTTCTTTTGTCATACCACTATCTTTCATTGCTTCTCTTGCTGCTATCATCGCGAATTGAGCAAATTTATCTAATCTTCTTGCAGATCTTTTATCAAAATAATCTTCTGGATTATATCCTTTAACTTCTGCGGCTAATTTTACTTTAAAATCAGAAACATCAAATGCAGTTATTGTATCAATACCGCATTTTCCTTCTTTTAATCCTTTCCAAAAATCATCTGCATTATTTCCTATGGGAGTTATTGCTCCTATTCCTGTAACTACAACTCTTCTTTCCATTTTTATTATCCTTTCATTTTAAAATATTTAGGTTAATGTACATTTTACATTAACATTCCACCATCAACATTTAATACTTGACCTGTGATATATGTATTATCTTCTCCAGCTAAGAAATATACAGCTTTAGCTATTTCTTCAGCACTTCCCATTCTCTTAAGTGGTATTTGACTATTAATATTTTCTTTAACAGTATCACTTAAAACTTCTGTCATATCTGTATCAATAAAACCTGGTGCTATGCAATTTGCTAAAATATTTCTACTAGCTAATTCTTTTGCAATACTTTTTGTAAATCCTATTATTCCTGCTTTTGAAGCTGCATAATTACATTGACCTGCATTTCCACTAACTCCAACAACAGATGAGATATTTACTATTTTTCCAGATCTTTTTTTCATCATATATGGAACAACATTTTTAGTAACATTAAATGTACCTTTTAAATTAGTATTAATTACTTTATCAAAATCTTCTTCTTTCATTCTCATTATTAAATTATCTCTAGTAATACCTGCATTATTTACTAAAACATCAATTCTCCCAAACTTTTCAATTGCTTTTTTAACTAATTCTTCACAAGAATAAAAATCTCCAACATTTGCTCTCACAAATAGTATTTCATTATTACTATTAATATCTTTTTTTAATTTTTCTAAATCTGTATTTTCTGATACAAAATTTATTATTAAATCATATCCATTTTCAGCAAACTTTTTAGCGATTGCTTTGCCAATACCTCTTGTTCCACCTGTAATTAATGCAACTTTATTTTCTTCCATGTTTTTAATCCTTTCTATTTTTATTTAAAAAATTAATTTTTCTAAATCTTCTACTTTTTGTATGCTTATACTTGTTCCTTCTAATTTTTCTTTGTTTATAAATCCTGTCATTGATTTTCCTGGTCCCATTTCTATAAATGTGTCTACTTTATCATTTTTTAATATGTTTAATGCCTTATCAAATCTTACAGGGCTTATTATATGTTTAGAAAGTATCTCAGCAAAATTATCTCCTGCTTTATATATTTCTCCATCTAGATTTCTTATAACCTTTACTCCATTTCCATCTTTAAACTCTATCTTTTTTAAATCTTTATAAAATTCTTTGCTTGCTTCTTCTAAAGCCTTTGTATGAAATGGTCCTGAAGTTTTTAAAGGTATTACTCTTTTTGCACCTAATTCTTTTAATTCTAAAGATGCACTTTCAATTGCCTTTGCTTCTCCAGATATAACTGTTTGCATTGAGTAATTATAATTGGCTGGTACTACAAATTCTCCATTTATTTCATAATTTTTACATACATCTTCTATTTTATTAGATTCTAAACCAATAACTGCAGCCATTGAATATTCTTTTTTAGGTACTAAATTTTGCATATAATATCCTCTTAATTTTAAAAGTTTAAAACAGTCTTCTATTTTTAGAAATCCTCCATATACAAGAGCTACATATTCTCCTAAACTTAATCCTGCAGCAAATTCAGCTTGTATATTCATTTTATCTACAACTGAAAGTATTGCTAAAGATGTCGTTGCTATTGCTAATTGTGCATTTTTAGTTTCTTTTAATTCTTCTTCATTTCCATCAAAACATAATTCTTTAACATTTATTTTGCTAACACTATTTGCTAAATCATATACATCTTTTGCTTCTTTATATTTATCATAAAAATCTTTTCCCATACCAGTAAATTGGCTTCCTTGACCTGGAAATAAAAATGCTGTTTTCATTTAATTTATCCTTTCTTAAGTTATAATTATTTAATAAATTTTATTTTACAATATTTTATAATATTTTTTAATTATTCTTTTTATAAATTAATTTAAATTTCAAGTATAATGCAACCAGTATTAAGTCCTCCACCATAGCCACACATAAGTAAATATTCTCCTTCAATCAAATTTATTTCTGTTAAAGCTATTGGAATACTTGCACAAAATGTATTTCCTATGCTTTTAATATTTGAAAATATTTTTTCTTTAGGTATTCCTAGCTTTTTTGCTATTGAGTTCATTATTCTTGTATTTGACTGATGTAATACTATATGGTTTATATCTTTAATGTTTAAATTTGCTTCATCTAAAGTTTCATTTATAATTTTAGGAACTTCAGATACTGCATATTTATATATCTTAGTTCCATCCATTGTTAAAGTTTTACCCACTTCATAAGTTAAATATTCTGCTTCTTGTCCTCTACTTTTTATTTTAGAATAATATTTTCTTTTTTTCTCACTTTTTGTTATTATTGTGGCTCCTGCTCCATCTCCAAAAAGAATTGCTGTTGACATATCTTTTAAATCAACAGCTGTAGATAGCTTTTCTACTCCTATTACCAAAGCTGTGTTTACTTTTCCTATTTCAATATACCCATAAGCTATGTCAAATGCATTAATAAAACCATTACATCCTGCTAATATATCCATACACATACAATTTTCAATATTTAAAAAATCTTGAAGCTTATATGATATTCCAGGCATCATTTGGTTAGAAGAAGTTGTTGCAACAATTATTAAATCTATATCATTATAATTTAAATTACTATTTTTAATAGCATCTATGCTTGCTTTATATGCCATATTTTCTAAAGTATCTTCTTCATTTGCATACCATCTACTCTTAATACCACTTACTTTATATATGTATTCTTCTTCTAGATTAAATTTTTTGCCTAGATATTTTGAAGTAATTTCCTTTTGAGGAATATATTTTCCTCTTCCTATTATCTTTATTCCATTCATATAATCTCCATTTAAATTATATTTAGATTTACTATCATTTTTTCTATTTTATCTAATATTTTAATTATAATTTTTTGTTTATCAAAATCTTTTTTATATTCTTTTTTTAATGAAGTAGCAATTTTGTTTGTTTCTTCATTAAAATTTATTTCATTTACATTAAATCCAATGCTTATTATTAAATAATTAATTTTTTCTGAAATAGTATTTATTTCAGTAAGAATTCCGCATATTTTTTTATTATTTAATAATAAGTCATTGGGATATTTAATTTCTAATTCTATATTATATAATTCATTTATTGCTTCTTTTATACTTTTTGCAATATTAATTGTAATTCCATCTAATTTTGTAATATCACAATTTGGTTTATAAAGTATACTCATTGCAATATTACTGTTTCCTGTATACCAAATTCTACCGTGAGTTCCAATTCCAGCAGTTTGCCTATTTGCAATAATTACTGTATGATTTTTTAGTTTATCCTGGTTTTCTTTAATAAGCATATGTGTTGATGGTGCTTCTTCATAAATTTTAATTTTATATTTTTTATTTAATAATTCTTCATTCATATTAATTCACACATATATTTTAATAATATCTTAATAAAGTTTCAACTATATGACCGGATAGTATAATAAAAAATAACCTAGATTATTAAACATTTTTGTTTAGTAATTTAGGCTATTTTATTTTTAATCACTTCCAAATAATTCATCAAATTTTGCTTCTAATTCTTTTTGAATATCTATTTCATCATCAGATATATCTTGCATTTTTCTTGATTCTTCATCTTCTATTCCAGGAAGAATATTTATGGATTGATTTGACGTATTATTTAGATTATTAGTTCCTATATTATTAGAATTTTGTATATTTTCATTTTTTCCTATTTCTTGTGTAAGATTCGTTCCACTAACTGAATTATTTATGATTTGATTCTCTTGTTTTTCAACTGGTTTTGCATCTTCAAATAAATCATCTAAAGATTCTACTTTAACATCTTTATTTGAGTTATTTGCATTTTCATCTCCTGTATATGGGTTGTATGGATTATATTTTCTCCAATTGCCTCTTTCACTGCATTCATAATTATTATGGTCAATCCTATAAGAGTTAAAATCTTTAATCATTGGTGTTTTAAAATACCAATATTTCTTTGCTTTAATAGGTTTTAATCCTTTTTCAAATATAATACACTCATTATTATCCATTCTTCTTAATTCATCAGGTGTCATTAGCGCTCTTGCCATAATTTGATCAGATTCACTATATCCTGTTCTTACTGCTGAGTTATTTCTATTTACTGATTTACTATTATGTGAAATAGTTTTTTCACCTAGTTCTTTAGAAAAATATTCAACTGTTGCATATGAGTTACTTCCTAAAAATACATGTGTATCACAGTTACCTATAATTGTTTCATAAGATTTTTCATATATTGCTTTTAATTGGTCTAAGTTCTGTAATATAACACTAAAAGAAATTCCTCTACTTCTACTTGTGGATATTTTCTTATCAAAATCTGGTACTTGTCCAATATTTGCGAACTCATCTAAGATAAAGAATGTTTGAACTGGCAGCTTTCCACCATTTTTATCTGCAAAATCATATAATTGTTGTATCATTTGTGAGAAAAATATTGTAAGTAAAAAGTCATATGCACTATGTGTATCTGAAGATACAACATATAAGGCTGTTTTTCTAGTTGCTATATCTGTAAAATCTATCGTATTTGTTGAAGTAACATCTGCTATTTCCTTTGAATCAAATTTACCAAGTTTTGATTGTAATGTACTTAATATAGAACTATATGTTTTTTCAGAAGCTATTTCAACAGATTTATAGTTCATTCTTGCAGGATGGTCATATGGAAGTTGACTCATTAATTCTGTAAGTAAGTTACTTCCTCCATTTGTATTAGCTGCTCTAACAAGTTCTGCACAACTTGCTAAGTTTTGCTCTTCTGGTGGTCTTGTAGCAATAATATAATAAATTAAAGCTTTTAGTAAGATTTCAGCCATATTATCCCAATATGGATCAGATGCCATTCCTTCTGATTTTTGTCCTTTAACTATAGTATTTGCAATAACATCAACATCTATTTCATTTTGTATATGTTGAAGTGGATTATAACTATCACTACTTGTAGGATTTACTAAATTAAGTATTTTTATTTCATATCCATTTTTTTGTAAATATCCTGCAGTTGAATCATATATTTCTCCTTTTGGATCAGTAAATACATATGAACCCAGCATTTGATGAGCATTAGGTATTGTATAACTTGATGATTTACCAGAACCAGAACCACCCACAATAAGAACGTTTATATTACCTATTTTATTTAGTGGTAAGTAATTATTTTGTGCTAATATTAATCCAGAATTTCTGCTCAATACTCTATATTGTTCTCCTCCTTCGCACCAATCACTTGAACCATGCTCTATATCTTGATATTTAGATTTTCTTCTAGCTTTAAAAGCTCCTATTCCTACAGCTATTAATATAATTACTGTAAACCATAGTGTTCCAGTTCCAAATGCTCCTATTGCTTCATTTGTAAACACTTTACCTATTGATGAAAATGACACTACATTAGGAATTAAGGATTCGATAAAAAGAGCTATATCGAATAATCCATCAACATAGCTCTGACTTATGCTTAAAGCTATTGGCGCAACAAAAAATAACTCGCCTATTAGCCATAATATTAAAGCAAAAATTATATATTTTAAATTCTTTTTTATAATCTCATTAAAACTACTACCCATAATCTACCTTCTCATTGGTTATGTTTATTTTTTAATGTAAAAATTATGATCTATCTGCCTCTGCGTTTTCTTTGTTTCTTATTGCTTTTCTTGCAATTGCACTAGCAGTTAATCTTCTTTCTGCTAATTTATTAATTTTTTCTCTAACATCTAGAGAAATAGTAATTGGATTAATATCCTCAACTGTAATTTCTAACCCACTTAAATCTACTAATTCTTCTGGACTTTCATTAACATCTGCTTTTCCTTTAACAGCACTTCCAACTTTTTCTCCCATATTTCTTTCTGGTACAAAATATAATGCTGAAGCTCTTACTGTTGGTCTTTCATTATTTGTTCCTTCCACTAAATAATCCTCCTTTATTTTATTTCAAAAGTGAAATAAGATTTGTATGGTTGTAATTTACATTTTCCTTTGACTTCATTTGTTTTACTATCTATGTATAATTTAGGTTTAACCTCTTCTGTTGTTTCAGGGTCGATAATTGTAAACGCCCTTTGTAAGCTTGGAGTATAATTAAAATCTTTCATTTCCATAGGCGTTTCTGAATAAACTGTATCAAATTTAACTGGAATTGGCCTTTTAGATATTTTAAGTTTATTATCTTTAAGTAATCCCATATTTACAACTACCTTTTCTTGTCCAAAAGATAATATTACTAAGTCTTCTCCCTCTGGCTCTGGATAATCAACATAGAAGGTTTTCTTCTTCATGTTGCCATTTATTTCTTCAGAGAACACTAATCTTTCAACAGTATATTTAGGATACTGTTTTTGTAATTCCTTGGCTGTTTTATTAATTCTGTATATAACTGTATTTACTCCTTGTGGATCAGTTATACTAAAACTTTTACCTTGAAATTCATCTGTCATCTTAGCACCTCTTTCCTTAATTTCTCATTAGTTTGACTCTTTAATTATACTACTAATTCTGTAATATGTCAACTAATTATTTTATGTATATCTTATATTTCTACTAATTATACTATTTTTATCAATTGCTCATATTAAAACTTTTATTTTTTTATTATCCAATTTTTGCATCGAGTGCTTTTAACTCTTTATAAACTTTTTCTTGTTTTTCTGTTAAATTTTTAGGTACTACTATTCTTGTAATAATAACAAAATTTCCTCTATTTCCTCTGCCAAACTTATATCCTTTTCCTTTAATTGTAAACTTCTCTCCGCTTTCTGTTCCTTTAGGAATTACAAGAGAAATTTCTCCATCTATTGATTCTATATTTAATTTTGTTCCTAAAGCCGCCTGCCAAGGTGTAATTTTTATCTCACTATAAAGATCTGCTCCAACTAATTTAAAATCTTTTGTATTTGTTATTTTAACTTTGACAAGCAGATCTCCTCTTTCTCCTTGGTTCTTTCCAAGTTTTCCTTGCCCTACAAACCTAATTTTATCTCCATCTTGTACTCCTGCTGGAATATTTAAATTAAAAGTTTTAGTTTTTCCATCAACAGCAAGTAATTTTAGTTTTTTTGCTGTTCCATTAAAAGCTTCTAATACATTTACTTCTATTTCTGTTTCTATATTTTCTCCTCTTAAAGGAACTTTTTTATCTGTTTTAACTTGTGCTTTTGGTATTGTAATACCAAATAAAATATCTATTAATTTTTCTTTAAAAGATTTTTTTTCTTCTTTTTCTTTATTTTGCAGTCTTTTCTTTCTTTCTGTATATATAAACCAATTTCTATCATATCTTTTTCTTGATTTTGAATCAGATAAAACTTTATATGCTTCATTTATTTCTTTAAACTTTTCCTCTGATGAATTATCTCCTGCATTAATATCTGGATGGAACTTTTTAGCTTTTTCTCTATATGCAAATTTTATTTCATCTAGAGTTACTTTATTTGAATTTAGTCCAAGTATATTATAGTAATCCTTAAAACTCATTTAACATCCTCCACTCATTTAAATATACTTATATATTTTAAGCATATTTTATCTAAAGTAGCAACTGCCATTTAATAAATTACAAATGGCAGTTTCATTATATCATATATAATTTAAAATTTCATTAGTTTTAAAGAAATTTATTTGCATAATATAACCAATTTAATTTAATAAATTTAAAATATATAATATTATTTTTTATTAATTAACAAATAATTTCTTGTTTTAATGCTTTCTTCTAAGATTACATTTTTCTTTTCTATATTTATTTTTAAAGTTTCATCAATATTTTTTATAATTGCTTCATCTAAATTTTCAAAAGCTAGTTTTCTAAGTTCTTCTACTCCTTCATATTTTCTTGTTTCATCTATTTTGTCTGATACAAATACTACTTTTTGAAGTAATGTCATATTCTCTTTTCCGGTTGTATGATATTTTATTGCATCACACATTTCATCATCAAAATCATACTTTTTCTTAGCTAAATCACTAGCTATTTTTCCGTGAAGAATTTGTGGTATGCACTTTTCAGTATTAGTAATATCTATATTATTTTTCTTAACATAGTTTAGCATTTCTTCATCTGTCATTTCTTTTGCCATATCGTGTACTAATCCTACAAGTTTTGCTTTTTTTATATCGCATCCATATATTTTTGCTAATTTTTCGCACATATCCATAACAGAAATACTATGAATAAATCTTTTTTCAGTTAATTTTTCTTTTATTTCTTCTTTTAACAATTCAATATCTTCTACCATATGTTTTTGCTTATTTTATTAAGCTATTCCCCTTTCTTTAAACCATCTTTAATATTTTATATTACTCTAAAGCTAATTTAATTAATTGGTCTAATAATTCAGAATAAGATAATCCTTCATGTTCCCAAAGCTTAGGATACATACTAATAGATGTAAAACCTGGCATTGTATTTATTTCATTTAAATAGATTTTATTAGTTTTATCTTGTACAAAGAAATCTACTCTTGCTAAACCACTTCCATCTACAGCTTTAAATGCCTTTATAGCTATTCTTTTTATTTCATCAATAACTTCTTTAGGTAAATCTCCTGGTATTACTGTTTTTGATTCATTATTGTTATATTTTGCATCATAAGTATAAAAATCTTCCGCAGATAAAATTTCTCCTACTGTTGATGCTAATACTTTATCATTTCCAAGTACTGCACATTCTACTTCCTTACCTACAATAGCTTCTTCTATCAAAACTTTTTTATCATACATGCTTGCTATTTGTATAGCTTTTATAAGTTCTTCCTCATTATTTGCTTTTGTTACACCTACTGATGAACCTGAATTTGATGGCTTAACAAAAACAGGAAATCCTAGTTTTTTCTCTACTACATCTATTATTTCATCATTTTGTAATTCTATTTCTTCTAAATCATCATCAACATATATATTTTCATTTTTTATATATATAAATTTAGCCATATTTATTTTTGCTTGATTTAAAACATATTTTGTATAAACTTTATCCATACATACGCTTGATGCTAATACTTTGCATCCTACATAAGGTATTCTTAAAAGTTCAAGCATTCCTTGAATAGTACCATCTTCTCCATATAGTCCATGTAAAACAGGGAATACTACATCTACTTTTTGTAATTCTTCTACAATATTTTTAATCCTTTTTCCATTACTTAGCCATTCTCCAGTTTTTGAAATTTCTATTTTATGAATCTCATATTTTCCTATGTTTAAATTATCTATAACATTTTTAGCAGAAACAACAGATACATCATGTTCTGTTGACATTCCTCCATATATAACAGCGACTTTAATCATTTGACATATTCCTCGTATAATATGATTATAAATCATATCCTTTCATATATATTTTTAATTTACTCACATAAAGCATTTGCAATTTCAAATAATTTCATTCCATTAGAAGCTTTAAGTAAAATTGCATCATCTTTAGTCTCTATTTTCCTTATTTTTTCTATTACTTCTTCAAGGTTATCACACTCTATTATTAGTTTTGCTTTAGATTCTTGAGCAATATATTTTGCTTCTTTTCCAATTGTAATTAATATATCTATCTTACTATCTACTTCTTTACCAACCTTTTCGTGAAGTTCTTTTGAATAATCTCCAAGTTCTAACATATCTCCTAAAATTGCAATTTTTCTTTTATTTTTTATTTCTTTTAAATATGTTATTGCTGCTTTCATTGAATCATAATTTGCATTATATGTATCATTTATAACTGTAGCACCTGACTTACTTTTTAATATTTCCATTCTTTTTTTAGTAAGTTCTAATTTAGAAATTCCATCTATTATTTTCTCTGTTGGAACTTTTAAATATTCTCCAACTGCAACTCCACAAAGGCTATTTAATATAAAGTGCTCTCCTCCAACAGGGACTAATATCTTTTTATTATTAACATCTGTTTTACTAGCAACAATAAATTCACTTTTATCTTCATAAGATTTTATATTTTTTGCCATATAATCACTTTCATTTGTTATTCCATAAGTAATTATATTATATTTATCTTTATTTTCTAATGCCCATTTATAAAGTAAGTCATTATCATTATTAATAATAACTGTATTACCTTGCAAACCTTCTAATATTTCAAGTTTAGCTTTTAAAATATTAACTCTTGAGCCTAAAATTCCAATATGTGCAGTACCAATATTAGTTATAACTGCGACAGTTGGCTTTGCAATATTTGTTAATTTCCTTATTTCTCCAAAGTGATTCATTCCCATTTCAACAACCATTGCTTCTTCATCTTTTAAGCTAAGTACTGTAAGTGGTAATCCTATTTCATTATTATAGTTACCCTTTGTTTTTAATGTTTTATATTTTTCTGATACAACACTTGCAATTAAATCTTTTGTGCTTGTTTTTCCAACACTTCCAGTAATTGCAACAACTGGAATATCATACTGCATTCTTTTAAATGTTGCTATATCTTGAAGTGCTTTTAATGTATCTTCTACCTTTATAATTGCTATGCCATTTATTGCCCCAATATCCTTACTTACTATACACACTTTAGCTCCTTTTTCTACTGCATCTTGGCAAAAGTTATTTCCATCAAATTTTTCGCCTTTAAGGGCTATATATGTATCCCCCTCTTTAATTTCTCTAGTATCTCTAGAAAAGTCATTTACTTCTATATTTTCATCTCCACATATTAATTTTCCATTTGTTATTTTTAAAATATCTTTAACTTTCATTTATTCGTCCTTAAAATATATTTTTCAACTTAATAAATTATTATTAAATTCTGATTAATTATATGCTAATTAAATAAAAAAAACAAGGAAAATATTGCATTTTTCTTTGCAAAGTTTTCCCTCAATTATTTTAATATTTTATTGATTTTTTAGCAATAATTTCAAATTTTTTCGTTTTTTAATAAATCTTCTATCTTCTTTTTTAATGGTTCTAAATCATTTTGTATAATATCCCAAATAATATTAACATTTATTCCTTCGTAATCATGTACTATCCTATTTCTTATTCCTTTTAAAATATTCCATTCTATATCTGGATATTTAGTTTGAGTCTCTTTTTCTATATTTTTCACTAATTCTCCTATTTGGCTTATTGCAAAAATAGTAGCATCTACTTTTTCTTCGTTGTTAGAAAAAGTTTCATAAGTACAATTTCTTGTGTATTTAAATGCTTTATCAATATAATTTATCATCTTTTTTAGAGATATAAATTCTTTATTTTTCATAAACTACAACTCCTGTTTTCTTTATCTCATTATCTATTTTGGAATTTTCTATAATTTCAGACTGTTCAAAGCCGTCAACTTTTTTATTTAGATAATCTTCTATTTCACATATTAATCCAATAAATTTAAAGCCTTTTAAGGAATTATTAGTATCAATAACTAAGTCTATATCACTATTCTTACTAGCTTTATTTTTTGCGTAAGATCCAAATAAAGTTACTTTTTTTACCGGTCGATTTTTTAACATTTTATTTAATAAACTACTTATTTCTTCAATGCTATAGATTTTATCACTCATAATCTTCCCTCCGTTTTTATTATACAATATATTTTTTCTTTCTTCAATAAAAATTTAAAATTAACTTTTCTTTTGAAAAAGCTATATATTTTACATTTATTTCTGTTTATTTATCTTCTGTCTGTTTTCATATTTTTATTTTACAATTTTACTAATTTTTTGTGTGCTTTTTGTATCATTCTACAAGATTTCTTTTACCAGAAGTATGTTCGTATTTTTTATAGCACCAAAAAGAGAGGCACTACATATTTCTACGTAGCGTCCCTCTATGTTTCCTTTTAGTACAAATGTCCTAGTCTTAGATCTTTAAGGCCAAGGAGATAATCCATCATCTCCGATGCTTCACTTTGCTCGTCAGCTAGCTTGGTGCCTTGCTCGCCGACAGGTTTATCCTTTCCGTAATTATATTCTTCCGCCTTTTTTTTTCTTCATCTGTCAGTTCTATTCTAGCTTGGGGTGTAAAAAGATAGACAGGCCGCCCTTTAAAAGCGACTTTCAAACGTTCGGATAGAACCCGATCAACATCGTAGCCTTCTTCTTTAAAGTAGTTTTCAACCTCTGGATGTAAATATCCAACATAGATGTAAGACAAATCGCCATCATTGCTTTTAGCCGCTTGTCTCAGCTTTTTCTCAATGTATTCCCGTTGTTTCTTGAGAGTCTTAATTTTGAGTTCTTTTGCCAACATTTGTTTTTCCTCCTTTAAATGTTGCCATGTTTCTTCGAGCATATACTAAAAGGTATAGGAAAATCCTATAACTATTTAGTTAAAAGGATATATGCAAAATACATATCGATAATTATTATACCATATATTAGTGGCATTGTAAAGTTTTATGTTAATTTAAAGTAATAAAGGAAATAGACTATCATATTTATCTATCTCCTTATGTTCAATAAAAAATCAAATTTTTAATTACATAATTATTCCGTCAAAGTTCCTTCTGGTGTATTAATAATCATCAAAATATCCTCTTCTTCTCCTGTTTCTGCATTAATATACACTATAAAGTCATTATCTTTTGTATTACCTTTAAATTCATAGCAAAGTACTTCTGTTCCCCACTCTGTTGGTATAACTGCTAATCCTGATGAACTTACATTTAAGTTTTTATTTACTTTACTTCTAGCATCTTCTAAAGAAATCTTAGTTTCTTGTAATTCTCTTGTTTCTCTATGGCAATTTAAATATCCTGTTGATTCAATTCCTAATATTTCACCGTTATCTAATGCTATCTTTACTTTAACTAAATCTGGATACATTGTAACTCCATCTTGCTCATATGCATAATTTACTGTTAATACTCCACCATTATTCATATAATATGTTGGTTTCATATTTTTAAATTCTTTGCTTTCTAAGAATTCTTCTCCTTTTTTTACAGCATCTTCAGGTGAAACAGACTCATTTATAATATTTCTATTAGAATTCATAAATACTACATGTCCACCTTTTACAGATATTGCAATAGTAAATATTTCTTCATCACTTACCTTTGCAGTAAAACTATAGCATTCAATATTTGCATTTTGACTTTCTCCATTAGAACTTATATCACGAATTCTATCATTTCCAATAAAATCTTTCGCAATTTCCATTGCTTTGGCTTCATCTATATCATCTCCAGTAAGTCCAACTCTTTCAGGATTTGTCATATGATTTGAAAAAGCTCCATCATATATTAATCCTGCATATTCATGTAGGTCTTCTACTATACTTCCAAAACTACTTTGAGATAAATTACTTGTTTCTTGTATTAAAGCTTCTCCTCCTGCTTTTTCTAATTCTCCCCATTTAATATTTCCAGAATACAGATCTACTTCTAATTGATTTAATGTGTCTTTAAGTGAACTACAATATTCATGTAACTTAGTTAAATTATCTAAGTCTTCTTGACTTAAATCTTCTCCTCCAATTGTTTTATTAGCTAAAGTATAGCTATAATCTGAAAGTTGGTTTAAAAATTTTTGAGTAGTTTCTAGTTCTTGAGTTCCAATTGGAAGTCTTGCTAAATAACTTTCTGCTAAGGTAGAATCTCTCCAAATATTTGTTAAAGTTTCTGCACCATGCTTACTACTATTTGTAATTGTAGATTTAGCTAAAAGCACTTCAGTTTGATTAACATATTCAACTAATTGATAAAATGCATTGTTATAGCTATTTTCAGCAAGGCCCCTATATTCTAATTGTTTCTTAAAAATTATTACTCCAAGTACTAATATTATTGCAATCAATGTTACAACCAAAGTCAGCATCTTTCTATCTCTTAACCTATCTTTAAAATCATAAATTTTATCTTTAATTTTACTCATAAGTATTTTCTCCATTTATTTATTTAGGTTTTTGGCAACCTATAGCCTAAAAAAAATAAAAATTTAACATTTCTTATATTTTTAACCAAATTTTATAAAATATTCAATTGATTTATTTCATATATTGTGATATAAAGATTTTATGAAAAAATTAATATTTAATTTTTGCTAAAATTTATCAAGAAAGGCAATATATTATGAAAATTTTAATTTTTTACGCATCTTATGGTGGTGGCCATTTATCTGCTGCTAAATCTATTAAACAATATTTAGATGAAAATTATAAAGAAGCTGAAACTAAACTTGTTGATTGTGTAGAATATATAAATAAAGGTTTAAATACTATTACTACTTTTGCATATAAAGAAATGGCAAAAAAAGCCCCTTGGGCTTGGGGAGAAATATATGATCATTCGCAAAAAGGAGCAATGTCACATATAAGTAGTGGTGCTAATAAATTTATGTCTTTAAAATTAAATAAATTATTTGAAGAATTTAATCCAGATATAGTAATTTCTACTCATCCATTTGCAAGTCAAATGACTGCATGCTTAAAGGAAAAAGGTAAAACAAATTGCGTTTTGGCAAGTGTTATGACTGATTTTGCATCACATGACCAATGGCTAGTTGGAAGTAAGTATATTGACCACATATTTGTTTCTCATGAGGGAATGAAAAAAGATATAATAGCAAAAGGAATTCCAGCTAGTAAAATACATGCAACAGGTATTCCACTATCTAATAGATTCTTAGAACATTTTAATAGAAAAGAAATCAAAGCTTCTTTTGACTTAGATTACAATAAAAAAACTATACTTTTCTTTGGTGGAGGCGAATTTGGATTAGGTAAAGAAGTAACATTAAAGATATTAAAAGCTTTTATAGATAATATTTATGATGAATATCAAATAATTGCAATTTCAGGGAAAAATGAAAAAATGCAAGCTAAATTTGAAGAATTAGTAGGAAATAATCCAAATGTTCAAGTTTATGGATATACTAATGAAGTTCCTGAACTTATGAGTATATCTGACTTAGTTGTTACTAAACCCGGTGGTCTTACAATAACAGAAGCTTTAGCATCAGGTCTTCCTATTGTAGTTATTAATCCTATTCCTGGTCAAGAAGTAGAAAATGCTGAATTTTTAGAAAAAAAAGGTGTAGCTGTATGGATAAGAAAAACAGAAAATCCTTCTGATGCAGTAAAAGAACTATTAGAAAATCCAGAACAAATTAAGCATATGAAAATACGTTCAAAATTAATGGCTAAAAAGAATTCTACAAAAGATATCTGCAAAATACTTATGGATAGTAATAATTAATAATAAAAAATGATATATGATTGTAAAATAAAAACATAACTGGATAAATGTATATTTTAATCTATAGTTTTTAAATTACAAAACATATATCATTTTTTTATTTATTTTATAATTCAATTCTTCCTTCTAAAGCTCTTCCTAAAGTAAATTCATCTGTATACTCAATGTCTCCACCAACTGGAATTCCATGTGCAATTCTTGTAACTTTTATTCCCATTGGTTTTATTAATTTTGCTATATACATTGAAGTTGCTTCTCCTTCAACTCTAGGATTTGTCGCTAGAATTACTTCTTTTACTGTTCCATCCATAAGTCTAGCTAATAATTCTTTTATTTTTATATCATCAGGTCCTATTCCATCCATTGGTGAAATTGAGCCATGAAGTACATGATAAAGACCTTTAAACTCATGAGTTTTTTCCATTGCCACAACATCTTTTACATCTTCAACAACACAAATTTTACTTTGATCTCTTGCTGGATTTGAACATATTGGACAAGGATCAGTATCTGAAATATTAAAACATTTAGAGCAAAACTTTAAATTCTTTTTCGCATCTTGTATACTTTGTATAAATTTATTTGTTTCATCTTCACTAGAATTTAAAATATAAAATGCAAGTCTAACTGCTGATTTTTCTCCTATACTTGGTAGTTTTTGAAATGCTTCTATCAATTTTTCGATTGATGGTGAATAATATGATGCCATATTATCTTAGTCCTGGAATATTATATTTGCCAAGTTCTTTAGCTTGAGCATCATCAACTTTTTTAAGTGCATCATTAACACATGTTAAAATTAAATCTTGTAGCATTTCAACATCATCAGGATCAACAACATCCTTTTGAATTTTTATTTCTAATAACTCTTTACTACCATTTACTTTAGCATATACAGCGCCTCCACCTGTTGTACTTTCAAATGTTTGACTTGCTAAATTTTCTTGTGACTTTTCCATCTCCTCTTGCATCTTTTTTGCTTGTTTCATTATTTGGTTCATATTAATTCCACCAAATCCCCCTGGAAATCCTCCTCTTGACATATCTATTCTCCTTTATACTTTATTTAGGTTTAAGGTTAACCTATAACCTTTTTTAATAAATTAATATTTAAATTTATATTAATCTATATAATTAATATTTATTCCTAAATCAATTTTATTATTTGTTTCTTCTTTTTTAGTTTCATCTTTTTTATCTATTATTTTAATTCTCATATCTTTTCCTAATTCCATTGAAACTAATCTTCTAAGTTCATTCATATTTTCTGGTCTTTCGATTACAGCTTTGCCAAAACTATTTAATCCATTTGCAAATTGTATTCCAACTGTCATATCATCAAGAAGTACTGCTTTTGTATTATTAAGATTAGAAAATAGCATTGCTTTTCTTTCTTCTTTTAATTTTTCTATTACATTTGCCCAAAAATTTTCACTAGACTGTGAACCTACTTTTGAAGTATTATTTGCAGTTGATGAAGGTTTTTGAGCTTTATTATTCACATTTTGTTCAGAATTTGTGGATAACTTGTTTGTAATTTGTGCTTTTTGTGCAGTATTATTTGAAATAGTAAAATTACCTTTAGAAATTTTTTCTTCTAATGCATCTATTCTTTCTGAAAGTGACATATTTTCTTTGCTACACAATCTCATAATTCCTACTTGGAATATTATATTTTTCTGTGAAGACCATTTTAGTTCATTTTCTAAATCTGACAAAGTATATACCATTTGAAGTAATCTATCTTTTCCTACATCTTTTGCTAAGTCTAGCATTACTTTTTTATCATCTTCTGAATAAATGTTAGAGGCATTGTTTGTTGTTTTTAAAATCATAATATCTCTAATATATTTAATAATTTCCCATAAAAAGTTAGTTAAATCTTTTCCCTCTAAAATTATTTCATTTGATATTTCTAAAGCCTTATTTACATCATATTCTAATATTGCTTTTGTAATTCCAGAAATGTATTCTAATTTAGGGATACCAACTAATTCTTTTACCTTTTCTTCAGTAATATTATTATCTTCCCCTTGTGAGCATCTTTCTAAGATAGAAAGTGCATCTCTCATAGCACCTTCTGAAAGTTCTGCTATAAGATTTAGAGCATCTTCAGAATATTCTATATTACATTCCTTACATATTTTTTCTAAGTTTTGAGTAATATCTTTTTCAGATATTTTTTTAAAATCAAATCTTTGGCATCTAGAAAGTATTGTAGCAGGTAACTTTTGTGGTTCTGTTGTTGCTAAAATAAATTTAACATGTTTTGGTGGTTCTTCTAATGTTTTAAGTAAAGCATTAAATGCCCCTGGTGAAAGCATATGAACCTCATCAATTATATATACTCTATATTTAGCAACTGTTGGCAAAAAGTTTACCTCATCACGAATTGCTCTAATATCGTCTACACTGTTGTTTGAAGCAGCATCCATTTCAACTATATCTGTAAGTGATCCATCTAAAGCTGCTTTGCAGATACTACACTCATTACAAGGTTCTCCATTTTGTGGATTTAAACAATTTACTGCTCTAGATAAAACCTTTGCAGATGTTGTTTTACCGCATCCTCTACAACCAGTAAAAAGATATGCATGTCCTACTCTATCTGCTATTACTTGATTTTTTAAAGTTGTAGTTATATGTTCTTGACCTACAATTTCACTAAAAGTAGTAGGTCTAAATCTTCTATATAAAGCTGTATATTCCATTTTTTACCCTTTCTGCCTAAGCTAAAAGGCTAATAATTTTAAATAAAGGTACAAAAACCTTTCTTCATAGAGGATACCCCCACATAAAAGAATCTACTTATTGCTGCTACCTTCCGGTCCTGACAAGATTCGTAGCCTTTTATTGAGAATATCCTCTATAAAGAAACATTCTCATACCCTTATGCATTATATAATATTTAAATAATAATATCAAGGTCTTGCTGTAATTTATTTTTATGATTTATAAATTTACTTATACATTTAACTTTTCTATATATTACAAACTTTCTCTTTTAAATACAATATTAGAACAGTCTTTTTGGTCTAATTGTGATGTACCTTCAGTTAAAATATCCCCTATAGGCAAGTCTAAACTTACATTTCCTCTGTAAGTCGAAATATTAGTTTCTATTACTACATCAAAAGAAATAGTATATTTTAAATCATTTAAGCTAACACCTGTTTTATTTATTAAAGTTCCATTATGTGCAATTTCTGCATCATCATTAGATACATACTCTCCTACCTTTGTATTAGCAGCCCTAAAAAGAATATTTCCACCTTGACTAGATATCTCTAATGTTTTTGTATTACTGCTTTTTGCTCCTTTGTATGTAAGGACTCTATTAATTAAATATGAATCATCAAATGTAAATAAACTTCCTTCCATACTATTTGGCATATATATTCTTGTATTTCCTACTTTTGGAGTTGTAAATGAAAAATTTTCTAAGCTTACACTTTCTATATATGCATTTTTCTTATAACTTTCATTTTTTTCAATATGCAAATATATATCGTTATATTGCATTATATCCAAATTCCATTTATAATTCTCTGGATTTTCCGCCTTTGTAACTCCTTCTGCACCACTTACAACAATTATCTCTGACAAGTTAAAAGGCATATTTTTTTCGCCTTCTTGACTATATTTTAGCATTATTGTTACAGCTATACAAAATGCAATTATTATTACTGCAAAAGTAATAGCAAGCTTTAATTTTTCCTTTTTATCTTTTTCCATGATATAGTTTCTTCCTTTCAATATTACATAATCTTATTTTTTATTATGTTAGGTAATATTTTCTACATCCTTATATAATTCTGGCGAAGAGAGTGGGATTCGAACCCACGAGCCACTAAATGCAGCCTGCTGCTTTCGAGGCAGTTCCGTTATGACCACTTCGGTATCTCTTCTAATTTTAGCATAAAAAAACATGCTATTATATAAATCATAAATAAAAAGTAAAATTATTTTTTACTTTTACGAAGTTCTCTAAAGAAATCTTTTAGAATTTTTTCACATTCATCTTCACAGATTCCATATTCAACTTCTACTTTATGATTAAATTTATAATCTTCTAATAGGTTTAAAACAGATCCACAAGCTCCAGTCTTTTCATCCATAGTACCAATATATACCTTATGAATTCTAGATTGGATTAGCGCTCCAGCACACATACTACATGGTTCTAAGGTTACATACATATCGCAATCATATAATCTCCATGATTTTAATTTTTTTGCTGCCTTTTGTATTGCCAATATTTCTGCGTGCTTCGTACTATCTTGTTTTTTTTCTTTCTCATTATACGCTCTAGCAATTACTTTGCCACCTTTAACAATAATAGCACCTACTGGGATCTCTAATTCATCATATGCCTTTTTTGCCTCTTTTAAAGCTAATTTCATATAATCTTCTTTATCCATTATATAAATCCTTCCTAAAGAAAATATATTATCTTAAGGCATTTTATTAAACCTATAAAAGACATAATTTATAATAACATATATTTAATATTGTTGCAAGTTTATGCAACTTATAAAATTTACAAAATTTATGTGCTAATTTTGCAGGTTATGCACATAAACTTTTTTAAGCTTAAATATTTAAGCTAATCCGTTCTCATTTAATAAATTTACAAAAATAAAAAAGCTTTCCAAATTAATTCCAACTAAAAAATGCTCAAACCGCTAAACATAAAGCATACTAAAATATGCCTTTTTATTTAGACAGTAAGAGCATTGTCTGCAAAATCACAAGCAAAATCATCTAAAAGTGTAAAATTTTCTGCACTCATAATTAAAGCGTCAAGAAGCTTATCGATCTTCTCCTCACTTTTAGTTATATTTTCTGCAGTTTGAAGGTCGACTTTAGAATTACGATTTGCTTCGATTTGAATACCGTACTTTTCTCCTTTAATCTTATAAATTTTAACCTCATCTCTTTGGTTTCCTTTAGCAACATTGAAAGTTGCAAATAATGTTTTTTCCATAGTAACTAATTCCTTTCAATAAAAATTTTTGTTATACAAAGCATATAGTAATTAATTGAAAACTATTTGTTTATCATACACGTTTCTTGCTACAGTAATTATAAAATATTTGAGTGTAGGCTTTTCATCCATAAAAAATTTAAAATAATCATAAAAAACATCTGATGGCGTATTTGAATACATTATATCTATTAATTTACTCAAGGACCATTGTACATTTTCTTTTTTTGTATCGTACTTTTTTGCAATCGGTTCATATATATTATGATTAAAATCTTTTATTTTTGTAGGGTTCTTTATTACTAGCATAATAGCTTCAATCAAATATTGGTACGATATTGACGAGCGACTAAATCTAAAATGATTTAACTCTACAATAATTGCATCAATAATTTTTCTTTCCTCAACATTCATTATGCTTCGTTTTAGCTTTTGTGCTTAATTCCAATAGTTTCCTACTAATTCCTATTTCTTCCTGAATTACAGAAAACAGTTAATAAAAGTAGTACTTTATAATACGTCCACAATTTGGATGAATTACTATTACATTCCACCCTTTGGTGAAATGTATGGTAATATAAAAAGGAGAGAGTTATAGTCCGAAAATCAATCTACGACACTCAAGAAAGGATGAATAGCAATGAAATCTTTGATGAAACGGATTGCAACGACCCTTATCGCTCTGGTCATGGCCATCGGCTGCACTGTTTCGGCTTTTGCTGCTGAACCTGACAAGGTCGATCCTTCCAACGCACTCACTGCTGTTTCGGCGGAGGCTGATGAGGCTTCTGAAGCAAGTATGCGGTCAGCTGGTGATGTGATAGCTATGGGCTTCACTACCATCTATGGAGGTAGCGGATTTCTTAATGTTGAGCTCCCTTCTTGGAATATGTGGGCCGACATACAAGCTGGTATTGATAGGACAAGTCAGGATGGCGTAGTAAGATGTACTGTGGTTTTGCCTAATGGCAATGAAGTGTATCTTGGTAACATCGCTGGAAGTGGTACCAGAACCCCAACTGTTGAAATCGGATTTGCTCAAGCTGGTACATATCAGTTTTATTTCAGTTCAGCAAATACTGAGCCTTTTGATGTAAGTGGATTCATTTATGACTAATATATAATTACACTCTCTCCTACAGGTTATACCGTAATAGGTATAACCTGCAATTATATATTTTTTATTTATCTTGAGTACTTATTTCTATAATATAGCCTGAAGAAATTTTATCGTCAAAAGAATATGACATTAAAGGTAATAAAGTCTTTTTCTCTATAATAGTATAATTATTTCGTGATTTAATAACTATTTTATTTTCATTTATATCTATATTTATATTTATTGAATCACTAAATATAGAAATAAGATTATCTTTTTTTAAAGTTTCAGGCATTATATCCATTAATTGTCCACCACTTTTATATGACTTATGTGCAAAATTATAATCTTCCATATTAATAACTGTATTTTTTTCTTCATCACTATTTTTGGTAAATCCCTCATTGGTATTGTAATCTACATATGTAATTACAGATTTTTCTCCGTATATATCTATAGTTTTAGACACTCCATCCTTAAACCAACATTCTTCTTGCTCAACTAATCCACTTTCATCATAGGTTTTAATTATGTAATGATAGTTATCCAAATTAGCATATTTCTGCACACCGTTTACAATTATTAATAATGAAGCAAATTTGTAAATTACACTTATTAGGTATAAAAGAATTATTGCTATTACCATATATTTAACTATTTTAGAAATAGCTTCTTTCTTTTCAGCTTTTCTTACATCAATCTTTGCTGCCTTTTCTGGTAATTCGTTATCTAGTAAATCATCAATTCTAATAGCAAATAATTTACTAATGCTTTTTACATTATCAATATCTGGTTTGTTTGTTTCATTTTCCCATTTAGATATAGCTTGCCTAGATAAATTTAATTTTTCAGCTAGCTTATCTTGTGACCATCCTTTTTGTTTTCTTAAACTTTCTAGATTTTTTCCGAAACTCATTTTATTTTCCTCTCCTATAAATCACCCCCTGCTCTGTATAACAAGAGAAATTATAATAAACAACATCCTCCAATTCTATACACAAAAGTTTGCATTTCCGCAACTGGATGATTTATACATATTTTTTTACATAATTTTAACATTTTTTACTACATTTTGCTGTTCAATATAATTCATATATACCGCTATTTTCTAAGCACAAATTAAATACTATCACAACTGCTTTAAATATATCACCGTAAATTCGTCATATTTAGAATTTTTTTCAAAAATTTACAAAAAATACCATATTTTTTAGTGACATAATTTATTTATTGTAAACTAAAAGTGCTTTTCTTTATATTTTTAACCACCTTTATTTATATTTTAACTGTTTCTGTAATTAACATAACTTGGCATTTTGTGGTAAAAAAATAAAAAGTACAATATATTAAATTGTACTTTTTAATGTGGTGTTCCCGGGCAGAGTCGAACTGCCGATCTCTCGCTTAGGAGGCGATTGCTCTATCCAACTGAGCTACGGAAACATTTCGGTATTATTATATCACTTATTTTTCTAATTTTCCACTATTTTTTACTTCTTTCCATCCATTTATGTTAGCTCTTTTTATTGCTCCTATTAAGTTGGCTCTTGAGTGTTTATATTGTAATTCAAATCCTTTTAATAGTTCCATTGCATATTCTCTTTTAGAAACTCCATCCATAGGACATACTTTAGGCATTATTTGTATATTATTTTTCTTTACAAAATTTCTTGTCATCTTTTCTGGTACATATATAAATGGTCTTATTAATGTCATATTAGACCTATCCATATAGCTTACAGGCGCAAATGTAGATAAATTACCTGCATAAATCATATTTAATAAGAAAGTTTCTAATACATCATCTTCGTTATGTCCTAATGCAATTTTATTACATCCATATTCTTTTGCTACTGAATTTAGTATTCCTCTTCTTAAATTTGCACATAAAGAGCATGGATTTTTTTCTTTTCTTACATCAAATACTATTGCTTTTATATCACTAGGTGCTATTACTAATTCAGCTCCAACATCTTTTGCAATCTCTTCTAATATGCTTGTATCAAATCCTTCAAACCCTGGATTTACAGTTATTGCAATTAAATCAAATTTATTAGGATAAAATATTTGTAAGTTTTTAAGAGCATAAAGTAATGTAACAGAATCTTTACCACCAGATAATGCTACTGCTATTTTATCTCCTTCTTCTATCATATTATAATCTTCTACTGCTTTTCTTAATTTACTTAATATTTTTTGCATAATTTTCTCTCTTTCTTTAACACTTTTTAATTATACAACATTTTTACGCCTATTTCAATTTATATTACTATAGTTTTTATATAAAGTAAAAAGCAGTACATTTTACTATACTGCTTTCATATATTATTTATTTGAATATTCTTTCATTGCTTCTGTTAATTCTTCTAGCTTGCCTTCAGCATCTTTCATAGATGTTCCTTTTACACCCATATAAAATTTTATTTTAGGTTCAGTTCCTGAAGGTCTTACACAACACCAACTGTTATCATTTAAGTCATAATATAATACATTAGATGTTGGTAAGTCTGTTTTTGTTCTAGTTCCATCTGCTTTTACTATTGTATGCTCTTTATAGTCTCTTACTTCTAGAACATCGTAGCTTCCTAATTTCTTAGGTGGATTTTTTCTCATTTTTTCCATCATTGCTTTTATTTGTTCTGCTCCGTCAGCACCTTTTAATGTAATAGAAACTTGTCCTTCTTTATAGAACCCATATTTCTTATAAATATTTATCATCTGCTCCCATAAAGTTATTCCTTTACTCTTATAATATGCTGTTGCTTCACAAAGTGCCATAACAGCTGAAATTCCATCTTTATCTCTTGCATGTGGACTTATTAAACAGCCATAACTTTCTTCAAATCCAAATTGATAAGCATAATCATTATTATTTTCTTCAAATTGTCTAATTTTTTCACCAATCCATTTAAACCCAGTAAGTGTTTCAAACATTGTTAATCCATATTCTTTAGCAATATCTTTTGTCATATTTGAAGAAACTATTGTAGTAATAATTGCTCCATTGCTTGGAAGAAGTCCTTTCTCTTTCTTTTGAGATAATTCATATTCAGCAATTAATAAAGCTGACATATTACCAGTATAAGATACATATTCTCCATTTTCATCTTTTGAATATACACCTAATCTATCTGAATCAGGGTCTGTAGCTAATACTACATCTGCATCAACTTTTTTAGCAAGCTCTAAAGCTAATTTAAATGCTTTTTTATCTTCTGGATTTGGATAACTTACTGTTGGGAAGTCTCCATCTGGTTTTTCTTGTTCTGGTACTACATATACATGTGTAAAGCCTAATTCTTTAAGAACTCTTTGTACAGGTACATTTCCTGCCCCATGAAGTGGTGTATATACTATTGTAACATTATCTTGCTCTTTTTTTATTATATCTGGATTTAGTACTAAACTTTTTAAAGTATTTATGAAGGCATCATCTATTTCTTTCCCTATTTGTACATATAATCCTTTTTCTACAGCTTTATTTTTATCCATTGTTTTAATAGTAGAAAAGTCTGTTATATTATTTACTTCATCAATTATTTGTTTATCCTTTGGTGGAACTATTTGTGCTCCATCATCCCAATAAACTTTATATCCATTATATTCTGGTGGGTTATGACTCGCTGTTATCATAACACCTGCTGTGCATCCTAATTTTCTTACTGTAAAAGAAAGTTCTGGTACAGGTCTTAATGATTCAAATACGTAAGTTTTTATTCCATTTGCATTTAAACATAAAGCTGTTTCTTCACTAAATTCTTTTGACATATGTCTTGAATCATATGCTATTGCAACACCTTTATTTTGTGTTCCCTCTTTTAAAATAAAGTTAGCTAATCCTTGTGTTGCTTTTCCTACTGTATATTTATTCATTCTATTTGTTCCGGCTCCAATAACTCCTCTTAAACCGGCTGTACCAAATTCTAGATCTTTATAAAATCTATCTTCTATTTCTTTAACATTTCCTTTAATTTTTTCTAATTCTTTTTTAGTGTCTTCATCAAAGCATGGATCATTTAACCATTTTTCATATTTAATTAAATATTCTTCCATTAAAATTTTCTCCCTTCTGTGCTTAAAAAGCACAAGAAAGAAAATAAGTTTTCACCTATTTTCTTTCCCCTTTAAATTATTTTTTACTATGAAAATCTGTATATAATTTTCTAGCTGTTTCTGGGCTATCTACACCTTCTGCATTTTTTACTGGTGCAAATTCATCTTCTCTTTTTACTCTTAATATAGCCATATCATCTAAGCTTTCAAAAGCATCAAATAAGAATGATTCGAATTTATATGCATTAGGTTTATCTGGTGAAACAACATTTCCATCTTTATCTAGGTATTTAGCTTTCTTAAATGCTACGTGATAAGGTAAATCCATTTTACTAATTTTTTCAATAGCTTTAATATTAAATAAATTACATAAAATATGTGATTCGCCATATTTAAGCTCTCCACTTGGAGTTGTTTCAGCTGCCATTTCTTCAGAAATTTCACTATACTCTATAACACTTGGTTTGCCATTCTTTTTGCAGAATACTCCAACTTTTTCCTTTGGACCTGCTTTAACTATACTTTTTCCAGCAGCTAAAACTCCTTTATCTTCAGCCATACCGATTAATACGTCATCAACCATATTTACTAATACATTGTCAACTCCGCCTATAAATACCCATTCTATTCCTCTAGACTTCATATCATAAATAACTCCATCTTTAAGCATAGATTGGAATATTCCACCATGTCCATCAGCTGCTTCTTTTATTCTTCCTTCTTCATTTAGAAGTATTTTACCATCTGTACTAAGCATAGGTAGTTTACCTTGTTTGAAGAATGTTACGCAGTTTTCTGGATATCCAAAGAAATTGTGTTCTTTGAAAAAATTTACTGTTGCTTCATTATTTTCTTCACTTGTCATTATGTACCAAGGAATATCTACACCATATTTGTTTCTTGCTTTTAGTAAAGTATCACAAAGAATTTCAAATATTGATTTATGAGAATCTAAACCTAAGTCAAAAGTTCCTTTAGGACCAGAATGACCAAGTCTAGTACCTTGTCCACCAGCCATAGTAACTACAGCGAGTTTACCAGCTTTAATTTTTTCTGTACCAATTTTTTCATATTTTGTATACTCTTCTTTAGATAATTTAGATTTGTCTACAAAATCGATTGGTTCGATTTTTGCCTCTGAAAAATCCTTTACTTTTTTACTTGCTTCGTACAATTTTTGAATTTGTGCAAAGTCAATTGTTAGAAGATCATTTAAGAAATCTTCTTTTTCTTTTTCGCCTGGTTGCCTATTATATCCGTCTAATAGTTGTTCCTGGCCATACTTTTTAAGTATTTGTTCAACTTGCTTTAATTTTTCGTCCATTTTATTTCTCCTTTGCCATATTTTTTTAGGCTTCGGCCACGATAGACACTTCATGCCATTACAACTAAAAATTTTAATTTTTAGATACACTATAATATATAACAATAAAATAAATTAGTCAATTAGTTTTTTGTGGAAATTTTATGTCTTTTTAATATTTATCTAATACTATTTATATTTAAGCTTTTAATTTGCAATTATGTGATAAAGTATAAAAAAATATTTGCAAAAGTGTGATAAAATATTTTAATTATGTTGTAAAAGTGTCATTATTGTTTATATCAAAAAAATGGCGAATACTTTTTAGCATTCTACCATTTTATTTTTTAAATTTCTTTTTCACCAGTTGTATATAAAATTTTATCGCTTCCTTTTATAATGTCTTTCATAAAATTTCTTTGCTGGTCAAAATTGTAACAATTAATAATTTTAGCCTTTACATTTTTCATTAGCTTAAGCTCTTTTTTAATATAACTATTCGCCTCCTTTAAATATAAATTACTTCCCATAAGTATAAATACTAAATTTTTGCTTTGGTTTATATATGTATCTTCTATATCGTTATTTGCATTAAAATTAACTTTATTTTTAATATTGTGTTTAGCTCTTGATTCTACCATTTTCATTTCTTCATTGATTCCATCTTCAAAAAATGTAATAATTTCCTTTCTAGTATTTTTTCTTAAAAATTCATATAGTACAACACTTAGATGATACTTACTTGCATAAAAATTGCATATGTTTTCTATCTTCATAAATGTCCCCTTTCTTTATATGGTAGATTTTACCATTTTATTACAAATGTGTCAAGAATATTACAAAAAAATCGATCGTCAAAATTCGACAAAAAAATTAATTTCTTCCATTTATGTATAATTTAAAAATATTAGGTAATAATTTTATTAAATAGAAAATCAAGGCAAAATTATTTATAATTTTTTATTTCAAGATTTGAAAGGATTGTGATTTTTATGAAAAAATATTTATTTTTATTAATTGTATCTGTTTTATTTTTACTACTTTCTGCTTATTCGTATGTTAATGCTGTAAGTAATAACTTAGCAGACAGTGTTTTTAGATTACATGTAATAGCTAATAGTGATAGTAAAGAAGATCAGGAATTAAAATATAAAGTAAGAGATAGTCTTATAGAATATATGAATACTTTAACAAATGAAATGAATTCTAAAGAAGAAGTAATTGAAATTGCTAAGTCTCATTTAGAAGATTTTAAAGAAATTGCACAAAATGTTGTAAAAGAAAATGGTTATAACTATGATGTTAATGTAGAAATAGGCAATTTTTCATTTCCTACTAAAACATATGGAGATATTAGTTTTCCTGCTGGATTTTATGATGCTTTAAAGGTTGAAATAGGAAAAGCAGAAGGACAAAATTGGTGGTGTGTAATGTTTCCTCCTCTATGCTTTGTAGATGTAACGTCAGGAGTAGTTCCTGAAGAATCTAAAGAAAATCTAGAGGAAAATTTAGGTGATGAAGAATATGAATTAATTAGTGATACCCCAAATAGCTCTATACTTAACATTAAGTTTAAAATTATTGAATTATTCGAAAGTATAGGAACAAAACTTGCAAATAATTAGATAATATTTTTATAATTAATTCAATTAGGTTAAAAGTTATTTTTCAAATGAAAAATAACTTTTATATTTTTAATATTTATTTTTATTTAGATAATAAATATAAATCCTTATATTTTGTAAAATTTGTAAAGATTTAAAAATTATATAATTTATTATTGTTTTCATAATTATAAAAGTTAAGCATTCTTCTATATTATACTTGTAAAAAATACAATTATATGGTATATAATATATGGTTAAAATAAGATAATTTTTGGGGGAAATATATTTTGGATAAATTTGTAATAAAAGGTAAAACAAAACTTAAAGGAGAAGTAGAAATAAGTGGTGCTAAAAATGCTGCTGTAGCAATACTTCCAGCAACGCTTTTAATAGATGGAATCACTACTTTAGAAAATGTTCCTAATATAAGTGATGTTAAAATAATTTGTGATATATTAAATGAACTTGGTGCAAAGGTAACCTGGACGGAAGAACATTCTTTAACAGTTGATGCAAGAAATCTATCTTGCACAAATGCACCATTAGATAAGACAAGTAAATTTAGAGCTTCATATTATTTACTAGGCTCTCTTCTTGGTAGATGCGGAGGTGCACAAGTTGGTCTTCCTGGTGGTTGCAACTTAGGAGCAAGACCTATTGACCAACATATAAAAGGATTTGAAGCACTAGGTGCAGTAGTTGATGTTAGCCAAGGAAAAATTACTGCTAAAGTAAAAGAATTAAAAGGAACTTCTATATATTTTGATGTTGTATCAGTTGGAGCAACAATTAACTTAATTTTAGCTTCTGTCTTAGCAAAAGGAACTACAATATTAGATAATGTTGCTAAAGAACCACATATTGTAGATGTTGCCAACTTTTTAAATGCAGCAGGAGCAGATATTCGTGGTGCGGGGACAGATACAATTAAAATAAATGGCGTAAAAAGTTTAAAAAATAACTGTAATTATTCTGTTGTACCAGACCAAATAGAAACTGGAACTTTTATGCTTGCAGCTGTTGCATCCAAAGGAGATATATTAATAAAAAATTGTATACCTGAACATATGGATTCTTTAACTGCTAAAATAATTGAAATGGGAGCCAAAGTTGAAGATTTTGGAGATAGCTTAAGAGTTTCTTGTAATAAAAGACCTAATTCAGCTAATATTAAAACTCTTCCATATCCAGGTTTTCCAACAGACCTTCAACCTCAAATGGGTGTTGCCTTATCTATAGCATCTGGAACAAGTATTATAAACGAAAGTATTTGGGAATCTAGATTTCAGTATACAAACGAATTAAATAAAATGGGAGCTAAAATTACAGCTCAAGGAAAAACCGCAGTATTTGAAGGTGTTGAAAATTTAACAGGTGCACCTATATATGCAACAGATTTACGTGCAGGAGCTGCCTTGTTAATAGCTGGAATAATAGCAAATGGAACAACTGAACTTTATAATATTCATTACATAGATAGAGGATATGAACATATAGAAGATAAATTTAGAAAATTAGGTGCAAATATACAAAGAATAACTGAAGAATGAGGAATAACAAATGTTTAATTTTTGTAATTTATATAGTGGCAGTTCTGGTAACTGCTCTTTTGTTGGAACAGATAATGTTAATATATTAATCGATTGCGGAGAAAGTCAGAAAAAAATAAATGCAGGATTAGAAAGTATAGGAAAAAGTTTATCTGATATTGATGCTATAATTGTTACTCATGAACATAGTGACCATATAAAAACTTTAGGCGCTATTTCTAAAAAATATGACATACCTGTTTATGCTAATAAAAAGACTTTTGATAATATGCCAGATCAAACTAATTTAATAGAAGAAAAAAATAGAAAAATATTTAATACTGATGACCATTTTGAAATTGGAGATATAAATATTAAACCTTTTCATATACCACATGATGCTGCAGAACCTTGTGGGTATAATCTTTATAATGAAAATAAAAAAATAAGCGTTGCCACAGATATTGGACATATGGAAAATGAGATAATAAAAAGATTAGAAGGAAGTAATTTTTTATTACTAGAATCAAATTATGAACCTTCAATACTTAAATATTCTAGATATCCTTATTATTTAAAAAGAAGAATTGCAGGTCCCAATCGGTCATTTATCTAATGAGGAGGCTGGTGATACAATAATAAAATTAATATCGAGTGGCGTTAATAATATTATGCTAGGACATTTAAGTAAAGAAAATAACTTTCCAGAACTTGCGTATAAAACGGTAATGGAAGAAATAATTAATAATAAAATAAATAAAGAATTATCTTTATGTGTAGCTAGCAGATTAAAACCTAGTAATATAATTAACTTATAAATTATAAAATAAACTTAAATAAAATTTAAGTTTATTTTTTTATGCTATTTTATATTATTTAATATTTACTATTAATTATTTATTTTAAATTTTTTATAATTATTTTTATTATTTCTATTATTTTTTAATTAATTTTTATTTTCTATTTTGTGATTTATTTTTATAATTCTTTAACTTGAATTTTATTTAAAATAAAATTTATTTAATATTATTTTTAAAAATATTTAAAAATTTTTATATTATTTTTAATAAATTATTATTTATTATAATAATAATCAAAATTAAAACAATTTTTTAATTAATA
>CAWVEX010000027.1:0-18508 GCA_963928415.1 Bacillota bacterium
TTAATTTGAAATACTCTGTAATATAGATGATTACTGCATTTTATTTGTTTTCATATTCGGTTGGTATATTTTTAAACCCACAGGTGTAGATTTAAACTTGCAATTTCCAGCTAGATGGAATGAAGCTAGAGAAATAAAATTTGCTCAAGGTTTTAATAAACCCTCTCCAAGAGATTTTGTTGGATTTGGTCCTCTTACTGAGCCAGAAGCACTAGCTATTTATAATTTTACATTAAAACATAATTTTAGATTGATACTTGCATATCATACTCAAGGAGAGGTTATATTTTGGAAGTATTCTGATTTTATGCCTCAAGATTCAGAAGAAATTGGAAAAATCTTTAGTAAGGTTAGTGGATATACTTTAAGCACTACGCCTTACGAATCAGCAAATGCTGGACTTAAAGATTGGTTTATTCAGCAATATAATAGACCTGGATACACTATTGAAGCAGGACTAGGCTCAAATCCACTACCTATGTCTCAGTTCGATAAAATTTATAATGATAATATTGGAATATTGGTTTTAGGAAGTATCATATAATGAAATATAATCACCTAGATTTTAGGTGATTATATTTCTTAGTTATAAAAATGTATACTATTCTTTTTCTTCACTTTTCTTTGTTTTTTTATTTTTTGTTGTAGGTTTCGATTCATTTCCACTTGCTAAAGCAAGAATTGATGGACTATTTTTTGCTAACTTTTTTACTGTTAAATCATCAAGATCATTTAAGGCAAGTTTTAATTGTCTATCGCTTCCAGTTAAGAAGTCACGCATTTTCATTAATTGCTTTATTATTTTATCTATTTCTTCTACAGCACTATTATGTTTATCTACAGCAGTGCTATAATGTTTTGCAAATTTATCACGAACATCATTAAATTTCATTTCAAAATTAGATACATCTATGTTATAATTACGTACCATTTCTAATTCAGTTCTAGTAGAAGCAATTTTCGCACTTACGCCACGTAACCACATAATAATTTTTGTAAAATCTTGTGGGCGCACAACAAACATATCTCTATATTTAGTTGGAGGAACTGTATAAATTCCATCATACATATCATTATCCTTTTCTAGTAAACTAACAAGTACAGCATATTCACATTTCTTTTGATTTCTATCCTTATCTAGCTCTTTAAAGAAGTCTTCATTTTTATGCTTTGTTTTAGTTTCATCGGCTTCGTTTTTCATTTCAAACATAATAGATAATATTTCATTTCCCTCGCTGTCAAATTCTCTATAAATTCTATCTCCCATAGAGCCTTCTTTAGCATCTGTATCTTTGCCAAATTGCACTGTTTCAGGTAAAGCCAAACGAATTTGTTCAAATGCTAAATCACAGTGTTTTTCAAGAGTTTCTCCAAGCATTTTTGTGCTCTGTTTTAGTCTCATATCTTTTAATAAGTCAATTTCTTTATTTTTTGTTAGTATTTCAGCTTTATAAGTATTTTCTTTTTCATTAAATTCTAAAAGTAACTTATTTTTAGTACTTTCTTCGATTTTTTTATTTTCATCTTCTAATTGCTTTATAGTAAAGTCTTTAGCTGTAATATCACTCTTTAATTTAGATTCGATAGTTTTAGTAGCTAATTCTACATCTTTTTTGTTTTGCTCTTTTAATGTATTATTTTCAGTTGTTAATTTTTCTAATTGCACTTTTAAATCAGTAGTTTCATTTTTGTATTTTTCATATTCTTCTTTTGTTTTTTCTTCAAATTTTTCTTTTAATTCATTTTCTTTTTGTAAAGCCAAAACTTTTAAGTCTTTTTCTTTTTCTTCTTGCATTTGTGCTTTTAACTTTTCTAATTTTGTTTCTACATCTGCTTGAATTTTAGATTTTACAATATCACTAATATTTGATTTATCTATATCACGTTCATGTAAATTATTTAATAATATTATATCTCCTTTTTCAGCATCTTCTAATAAAGATAGTGTGTTTTCATCAATTATTGATACTTTAACGGTTTTCATAATAGCTAATACCTTCCTTTTCTTTATACTTTATTTTTTATTTTCTAAATTTTTTATTTAATTCTTTTTCTTCATCTGCATTTCTATTTTGTTCATCTACATATTCTAAAAATATTTTATTAATAAAAGCTCCTCTTTTTTTTCTTCTTTTTTCATCATAAAGCCTATATTCAATTGTTTTATTACCACTTTTTATTTCTTCAAATATATCTGGATTTAATCTCATTTCATGTATCATAATAATAGACCTTGTATAATATTTTAATATTATACTTACCTACATTTATATTTTTAATTTTCTAACTTTACTACAACTACGTTATTAATAACTTTAATATACCCTTCATCAGGAAATGAAGGCATTTTCTTAAATTCTTCTGTATTAGTAACACCTTTATCATCAGAATAATCCCATATATTCCATCCTAAAGCTAAATTGTCTTGTAAAAAGACTTGCCAAGTCCACATACTCACATCAGATACATCAAAATTTGTTAATTTTAAAAGTTCATCATTTTGTATAGAAAATGGCAACTTCCCTATAATAACAACAGGCATATTTTCTTTTACATCTTCATTTTCTTTAATATTTTCTACAATAATATTTCCTACTGAATACATTTGTTTATTATATAAATCAGTTGCTACATATGTTGCATTATTAGACAAAATATATGTCCAAATAATAACTAAACAAATAAAGTATGAGAAAATATTAAGGATATTATTAAATGTTTTTTCTTTTAATAATTCATTTTGTTTTAATAATAAAATTATTGGTAAATACAAAGATGATGCCATAAGTAGATTAATACTTCTAGACTGAGCAATAAGTTCAATAGAACATAGAAAAATAGGAAATGCAAATATCATTAAAATTATAGCTATTAATCTATAAATCGACTTATATATTTTATTCTCCACAATAATTATAATAAAATTAGCAATAATTAATGTAAATATTGCTGCATATAAAATATTCCTAAGCCAAGATAAATTATTAATTATTTCATCTGTAAAATAAAAATCATAACAAGATATATATGAATTTTTTATTGCCGTAAATATATTTGTAATTGTGCTAATACTTAAAATATTATTTCCATTACTATAATCACTAATATTAAGATTTAAAATCTTAACTATTATAAGTAGGCATATATAATATAAGATCATTCCAATAATTATTATAAAAATATCTAAAATAAATTCTTTAAAGTTTATTTTTTTATTTTCTATAATTTTAATAATAAAACTTATTGCATAAAGACCTGTAATATAGCATAAATATGCTTGATAAAATCCTAAAGTAGCTATAATACAAATAATTGCAAATATAATATTTTTTATATTTTTTGGCTTTTTTATAAAATAAACAGATAGCACTGCAAAAAATAGTGCTAAGCTGTATCCAAATGCAGTATAAGCATACATAAATGTTAAAGAAATTGTTGGAGTTACCACCATTAATATACTTATAGCAATTTTAATAAATCCCTTTTTAATTTTTAAAGTTTCTATCAAAAATATATTAGCAATGCCAATCACAATTAAAGATAACACCGTAGTTAAGATAGAAGCCACTATGCTTCCTCTAAACATATCTGAAAAAGGAATTAAGAATCTTCCTAAAGATAATTCCCATCCTTTTGCAAGCATCGACCCATAATGCCAATATCCATCATATGCAAGTAATTCTTTTGCCATAAGCTCAAAATGAACTAAAAAGCCTACAATAAGTGTAATTAAAAAGATTCTTTTTCTGTCTTTTGTAAACCAATTATTAATTGAATTACAAATATTTTCTAAAGATAAATTTTTTAACATTCTTCTCCCCTTTTACTTTAAAATGTTATTTTATAATTAATTTACAAAATCCTTTTTTACCTTTTTTTAAAATTATATCTTCTTTATAATTTGACTTATCTATTATATAATTTACATCTGTAATTTTTTCATCATTAATGCTAATACCACCTTGAGAAACTAAAGTTCTTGCTTGTCCTTTTGATGGAGCAAATCCAGCTTTTATTATAGCTTCTAATATAGAAGATTCATTATCTATATCACAGCTTGGCATATTTTCTGCACTTATTCCACTTCCAAATAAACTGTTGGCTGCTTCTTCTGCTTCTTTTGCTGCTTTTTCTCCATGAACTAATTTTGTTATTTCAAATGCAGCTATTTTTTTAGCTTCGTTTATTTTTTCGCCTTCTACATTTGTAAGAGATTCTATTTCTTCCATTGGTAAAAATGTAAGCATGCATAAAACATTTTTAACATCTTTATCATCTACATTTCTCCAATATTGGTAAAATTCATATGGAGATGTTTTTTTGCTATCTAACCATAAAGCACCTTTTTCTGTTTTTCCCATTTTCTTGCCTTCTTTTGTTGTAAGCAATTTAAAAGTTAAAGCAAAAGCATCATCATGACCTAATTTTCTAATAAGATTTGCTCCACCTATTATATTAGACCATTGGTCATTTCCACCAATTTCAAGTTTACAACCATATTCTTTGTATAAATGTAAAAAGTCGTATGATTGCATAAGCATATAGCTCATTTCAAAAAATGTAAGACCTGTTTCTAATCTATTTTTATAGCATTCAGCTGCAAGCATTTTATTTACTGAGAAAAGTGATCCAATATCTCTCATAAAGTCTATTAGCTTTAAATCTAGAAGCCAATCTGCGTTATTTACAATAATTGCCCCATTTTCTCCATCAAAATTAACAAATCTACTAATTTGCTCTTTTATGCATTCAACATTATGATTAATTTCTTCTCTTGAAAGCATTTTTCTCATATCTGTTTTACCTGATGGGTCACCAATTGTAGCAGTTCCACCACCAACTAGAATTATAGGTTTATGCCCTGCTTTTTGCATGTATGAAGCAACCATTAATGAAACAAAATGTCCAACATGAAGACTATCTGCAGTAGGATCAATTCCTATATAAAATGGAACTGATTTTTCTCCTAAAGTTTTTACCAAATTTTCTTTATCAATTGTTTGTTCAATGTATCCTCTTTTTTCTAAGATATTAAAAACATTTTCTTCTTTCATATTTCAAATCCTTTCTTTCTTATTTTAAACTTTTATATAATTTAATTAATATATTATTATCCTAATCTTTTCTTTAAATCATAATAAATATTATTTTCTAAATACTTTTTATTTTCATCTATATTTTTCCTAATAATTGTTGCACTAATTGGTATATCTTTTTTCATTTTTACAAATTCTACATTTAAATCTCTAGCAACATAATTTCCATAATCTTCACCAGAGTAAAATCTAGTAACAGGAATATCTTTGAATACTGACTTTAAATAATCAGTTTGCACTTTAGCAGATTTTTCATCCATTCCATATTGTTTTGGTGGATTTTTACCAAGTATAATATGTGCTTTAGGAAAAAGCTCTTTTAACCATTTTGCTCTTTCTTCTAAAGGCACTTTAGTTACATTAGTATTATTAATTAAAATATAAAATTCATCATTATCTTTTAATCCTTTTTTTATCAGTTCTTCGTGACCTTTATGTAAAGGTGCAAACTTTCCTATTGTAAATCCTATATTCATTTTCTTTATTTACTTCCTTTATTAATCTTTATTGTAGTTCATTTTTCTTAGGTATAGATACTTTCTTTATATTTTATGTGAATATTATAATATAAAAAGCTGGTTTTTTCAACCAGCTTTTAAAACTTATTTTATATAAAAAATTAATAATTTTCTGCTTTAATTTCAAAGAATGACTTTGGATGATTGCAAACTGGGCAAACTTCTGGAGCATATTTTCCAATTACTATATGACCACAGTTTCTGCATTTCCATATTCTTTCATCATCACGGCTAAATACTAGTCCTTCTTTTACGTTTTCTAATAATTTTAAGTATCTAGCTTCATGTTCTTTTTCTATTTTTCCAACTTGTTCAAATAGATAAGCTATTTTATCAAATCCTTCTTCTTTAGCTTCTTTAGCCATTCTATCATACATATCTGTCCATTCGAAGTTTTCACCTTCAGCTGCAGCTTTTAGGTTATCTTCTGTAGAAGATATATCTCCACCATTTAATAGTTTGAACCATAATTTTGCATGTTCTTTTTCATTATTTGCTGTTTCTTCAAATATAGCAGCAATTTGTTCATATCCTTCTTTTCTTGCTTTGCTTGCAAAATATGTATATTTATTTCTTGCTTGAGATTCTCCAGCAAAAGCCTCCATTAAATTTTTCTCTGTTTTTGAACCTTTTAATTCCATAATATATTACCTCCATTAATCTATATTAGCTTTTAAGCCTTGATTAATATATCACATTTTTTTATTTTGTGCAACAGTCTATGAAAATAATTAATAATCTAGATCATCATCCATATCTTTTTGTTGTACAACTCTTTTATTTTCTGTATTTTCTTGTTTTCTTTTTTCTTTCTGGTATTGTAATTCAAATTCAGAAATATATGGATTATTATTATAATTTATATCTTTTTGTCCTTGTAAATAAAGATAATCTGTATCTACTATTACAATATCTCCTTTATTTAAAGGTTTTATTCCTTTAAGTTCATTTATAAATCCTGTTGAGATAGGACTTACTTTAAACGGTTTACCACTTAATGTAGGAACATTTTTTCTTTTAAGAATTCCTAAATTATTTCTTTTAGGATCTGTCCAAATAATACCATCATCTCTAAGCTCTTTATAAATTGTATATAAATCTTCTTTTGTTATTTTGCCTAAAGCTTCTCTACTTGTATCTACTTCATCAGTTACTTCAATTATTCCAATAGGCTGATGATTTTGATTTGTTAAATTTATTCTAGCTAAAGGATGCAAAATTCTTCTATGATTTGGAATATTATATGTTTTTCTAGGAATGCCTACTTTAATTACTTTGCTTCCTACTTTAAAGGCTTGACTATACCCACCTTCTCCAATCAATTCTACATCACAAAATTGCTTTCCTTCACTTTGAAGAACTTCTCTAAATAGTATTTGTAATGTTAAAGAATAATCATTTAAATCCTTTAATGAAATACGTGCTTGATTATTATTTTTAGATAAACACCTTATTAAAATATCTTTGCATATTCTATCTTCATTTGCATTTATTGTTTCATTTATTTTGTTAGAATATTTTGGTGAAACTTTTTTAAGTGAAGATGCTATATCAAAAAGAACAGTAGGTGAAATACTTTCTATAACACTTTTCATATTTTTAGATAAATTTGCTCTATAACCAGGTAAAAATATTATCGTATCAAAAAATATTTTTTGATTTTTATTTGAAATATCTCCCATTTTAAACATTCTCATAAATGAAGAAAAATTTTTTAAAATAACACTGCTTAAATCATCTTCTAGAGATGCATAATTTAATAATCTAGCGAAATTATTTCCATTTACATGCATTATAAGATAATCAAAATTATTTGCAATAAAATGAATATCTAGCCTATTTTCTTTTAGAATTTTATTTATCTGAGGATTAATATAATTTTCGCTAGTTTCCCCATTTATAATATCTATAATTTTATCTAGTGTTTTTTGATTTTTCATTATTTCTCCTAAATATTATAAAAATATGTTGCTTCTAAATCAGCTTCATGAGTAAGAAGTGCAATAGGATATTTTTTATAAGCTTCACCTATTGTTCCATACAATTCTTTAGGTTCAGTATATCCCATATGCCATCTTATTGAATATTTTTCGTCATTAGTTAATTTTATGTATTCAGATAGCATCATTACAGATTTTTCTCCATGACCATAAGGTATTGTATCATCTACTGTATAATAAGGTACTTTTTCCCATACGCCTAATGCATTTTTTGCATTTCTATAGTCTGTTTTATAAAAATTAACTTTACAAATATCATGAAGTAATCCTATTATAATAATAGACTCTTTTGGTATATTTATTTCTTTAACTGATGTTTCTACTTTGTGTTTTAATATTTCATACACTTTCATACTGTGTTTAGCAAGGCCCCCTTCAAAGCTACCATGGAATCTAGTACTAGCTGGTGCTTTGAAAAAGTCAGATTTTTGAAGAAAGCTAATTAAAAAATCCATTCCTTGTCTATTTGTACTTTTTAATAATTCAATAATTTCTTGTTCCATTTTTTATTCCTTTCGCTATTTTATATTTATTTTTATTAAATTTTATATCATTTTTTAGTAATAAGTTCTTTTATTATTAAATAATCTATTCTTAATTTTCCTTACTTTCAACTAAATCTACTACTTGTTTTCCAATATTTGCAATTAAAGTTGGAGCATTATTTTTATTTTTTGTAAACACCCCCATTAAATATGTATCTTTTCCATATATTATACCATAATCATGAACATATCCATTATAACTACCGTATTTATGTGCCACATCATAATCTAAATATTCTTTTAAATATTTTCCATATGATGATTTTTTCATATTTTCTATAAGCTCTTGATATTCATCAGAATGCTTATACAAATATTTTATAACATCATAAGAATATTGAGGGCAAGTAACATTTGAATTATAAAACTGACTTGAAAGTTCTATATCTGAATATTTTGCTATTTCATATCTATATTTGTCAAATCCAATATTCCCTATTAAAATATTGTTTGCAGTATTATCACTATTTATAATTAGTTCTTCTAAGAGTACAGAATAAGGTATTTTAGAGCCTGCACTATATCCAGAAGTTACTTTTCCTGCTCCTGCCTCATATGCGCTTGATTTATATAATAAAGTATCATCTTTAGTTATTTCACCAGAATTTATTTTATCATAATAAAGCATTGCTACTGGAACTTTTACAGTACTTGCAGCAGTAAAATATTTATTTTCATTATAGAAATAATATTCTCTTGTGTTTATATTATAAAAGAAAAATCCAAAATTGTTAGAATTTAGATTGTTATCTTTCATTATCTGTGAAATTAAATTTTTAACCTCTTCACTTTCTGTTTCTTCAATATATACAGCTTCATCTGCATCTATTACAGGAGCTATTTGTGCCCATGCTTTAATTGGAGTAAAAACTTCTTCACTTACATTTTTTTCTTCTAAATACAATGTTAAAATTAAAATAGACAATAGTATTATAATTAATATAATACATATAATATTTTTTGCATTTACAAAATTATTTCTTTTTAAAACTCTTTTGCCTCTCACTTTACTTCATCCCTCTCTTAAATAAAAGGCTCTTTTGTTGTCTTTAATTTTTTATCATTTACTTAATTATTAATCAAATTTTTAAACTTGTAAATAGTTTTTATGAAATTTTTAGACAACTTCATAATTTAATAAATGCACTTTAGATGAAATATATTCTTTCTTTATTTCAATTTCTTTAAATAAGTCAGTAGATAAATATTTTTTATTATCATCTGCAAATACAGTCGTGCTCGGTTTATTGCTTATGTCATTTTGAAGTACAGAACCTATAAAATTAGCACCAGATGAAATCCCTACTCCCAATCCTAATTCTTTTGCTAATCTTTTTGCCATATTAATTGCATCATCATCATTTATTAAATAAATATTATCTATTTTTTCTTTATCTAAAAGTGCTGGAACAAAGTCATCACCAATTCCTTCTATTTTGTGATTTGATATTTTTTTGCCTTTAGAAATTATAGGCATATTTTCTGGCTCAATTGCAACAATTTTACTATTAGGATATTTTTCTTTAATTCTTGTTCCAGTACCCATTAAAGTACCACCAGTTCCAACTCCTGAAATAAATGCTCCAATTTCTTCTGGTACATTCTCTACAATTTCTTTACCTGTTGTTTCGTAATGTGCTAAATAATTATCTTTGTTTTCAAACTGATTAGCTAAAAATGCACCATTAGCTTTTGACATTTTTATAGCTAAGTCAACACATTTTATAAATCCGCCATCATCTTTACTAACTAATATTACATTAGCACCATACATTTTCATTAATTCAATTCTTTCCTTGCTCGCCCAATCAGGCATAAAAATATATACAGGACATTTTATTTTTGCACCAATTGCTGAAAGTGCTATTCCTGTATTTCCACTTGTGGCTTCTATTATAGGCATGCCTTCTCTTAATTTTCCTGTATTTATTGCATTTTTAACAATATACTCAGCTACCCTATCTTTTATACTTCCTGTTAAATTATAATATTCAAGTTTAGTATATACATATTTATTTTTTCCATTGTACTTATAATTTATTTTAATCATCGGAGTATTGCCAACTAATCTCATAACAAATAATCCTTTCTGTTTAGTTAAATTAATATCTAACTAAAAATCTATATTATTTATTATGCAAATTAAGCGAATAATGACACAATGTAAATTATAATATTAAGTACAATACTTATTTGGCCAATTCCTGCTAAAGTGCCAGTAATAAATCTTCTTAGATTGGTTGATTCTTTTATTTTTTTATATTGAATATACCAATCTAAAAACATTATAAATAAAAATAAAAGGCCTAAAATTGTAGGAACTTTAATTTTAAATAAATATAATATAACCGCAATAATTTGACCTACAAGTATTCCTGTACATCTACTACAAATTGGGAATTGCCATTTACCAATAAAAAAACTTCTATCTTCTCTCTGATGGCATCCCATTCTATTACCAATTCTCATAAAAAATGCCCAAGTTTTTATTTTAGTTTGTTTTTTCATTATAACCCCTATTAGTTATTAAGTTGAATTCTTAGAATCTTCTGCCACAATCGTTGCAAATGTAAGTAGTATGAGTAAAAGTTGTTGTATCTCCTGAATTACATAGACCGCATAAAATTCCAGGCCATCCAAATAGTAGATAACCACAGCAAGCATCTCCACCATCAAATCCTTTTGTATGAGTGTGAGTATCTGTAATACTAGAAATATTAGTACTTCCACAATTAGGACATTTCATAATTATTCCTCCTTATTTTTTTAATATTTTTGCTACGAAAAAACCTTCTTGCTCTTTTGTAGGTAATACTCTAATTGCATTTTTTATTTCTTCTCTATATCCTTTAGTAATACCTTTCAAAGTATTTTTTAAATCAATATCTATTTTTTCTATTTCTATATCAAATTTGCTTAATGCAAAGTTTAATATTTCTTCATTTTCATATCTATTTAAAGTACAAGTTGAATAGACCATTGTTCCACCTTTTTTAAGTGCTTTATATGCACTTAAAAATAAATCTTTTTGCACTTTAACTAATTTTTTTACTTCATTTACATTCCAATTAGCATATGTTTTTTCATCAGATAATAAAAATCTTCCTTCTCCGCTACAAGGAGTATCTAGTAAAACTTTGTCAAACTGCTCTTTATATTGTTCTCCTATATCTTCACCTTTGCCATTTATGACTTCACAAATATTTGCTCCTTGCATATTTATATTATATTTTAATTTATCACATCTTATCTTGTCTAATTCATTAGCAAAAATATATCCTTTATTATTCATCATAGAAGCCATTTGTGTTGTTTTACTACCAGGTGCTGCTGTTAAATCTAATACTTTTTCATTTTCTTTAGGTTCTAATACTAAAGGAGGTATCATACTAGATAAACTTTGCAAATATATATATCCATTTTTATATATTTCTAAGTTTTTAACTTTACTCTCATTAGCATTTAAAATAACAAGTGCATCTTTGTACCAAGGAACTAATTCATACTCTATTCCAATATTATCTAGATACTCTTTTAAATCTACTATATTATATTTTATATTATTTACCCTTAATGTTGTATACCTTTTTTCTAACATTCCTGTTAGAATTTTGTCTACAATTCTAGGATTAAATGTATTATTTAATTCAGTTATAAAATCTAGAGGTAATTTATTTTTTGCTTTTGCTATTGTTTCCATTATTGCTCCTTTTACTTTTTTATTTCTATTATAGTTTTACTATTTATATTTTTTAATATTTCTAGCAAATATTTTTTAGCTATACTAATACACCCTAATGTAGGTTTATTATTTGAACAATGTAAAAATATTGCACTGCCTTTATTAGGTATGTTATTTGGATTTGTTTTAATCTCAATTAAATATTCATATTCTTTAGGATATTCTATTAGATGTTCTGCACTAGTCCAATCTTTTTTTACATTTGAAACATCCACTAATTTGTTATAATATTTAGAATTAATATCATCCACCCAATATAGATTTTTATTTATTTTAATATAACTATCTATACCTATTTCATTTTTATTATGCATACCTAATATCTTACCAAAGAAAAATGTTCCTAAAGGTGTTTTTCCATCTCCTTCAATTTTTGAATTTGTTATTCCATTTCTACCTACAAAAGCAATAATTTCTATATTTTTATTTCCAAGTTTATATTGTAATATTGCTTTTGAATTATTTATATAAGAAACAGCTATATAATTAATCAATATTTTGCTCCTTAAACTATATAGTAATATTATATACGAAAATATTTATTATTGCTATATTTTTAAAGAAATATTAATTTTTTTAATATAAAATTTGACTTTTTATGGAAAATATGTTATTATATATATTACCAAACTTTGGAGGTGCAAAATTATGTTCGACGTAAAAAATGTCCGTGATGATCAGGTAATCTGCTCTGCAGTTTACTATCAGAGCCACCCCGATATGACTCTCAAGGTCGTTTCCTGCTTCTTTGGGATTACTTTGAGGGATCTCAAATGGTTATGGAGAAACAGGCTCCCTGAGCTTGATGAAGATCTCTATCACCAGATTCAGAGCCATCACGAACCCGATTCCGAACATGTCACCTGCTGCGTCAGAAACACTCCCTTTGGGGTAAACGGCGTGGCATAAGCAAGCCCCCTCAGCAAGCGAGAGCTAATCTTACTTGCCGAGGGTTTTTATTGTAAATATACTTCAGGCTTGCGGTAGTATATTACAATAGAAGAGTCGAATAATCGACTCATATTTTTTTATATTACTCCTAGTCTATCATATATCTTCCAATTTCCACATCTTCAAATTCATTTGAATTTGATTTTAGGTATATTATATTGCTACTAAATCCACTATCTTCTACCGAAACTTCATAATATTCTTTAGGGAATTTTGTATTTACAACAATATTAAAATATTCTTCTGGTATGTTATTAGATGTTGCTATTTCTGTTTCAGCTAAATCAACTCTTGTTGAATCTACTGCTAATACAAAACCTGTATTTTCATCGAATCCATATCCTAAATCATAAAATGTTGGATCACCATTAATATTATATATTGCTATTATAATTTCATCTTTTTTTCTATTTTCTGCATCTATTTTAGTGTTTTCTTTAAATGATTTTAGCCTTTCTTCATTATATACTTTTCCACTTACTCCATCAAATACAAAGAAATCTCTTTTAGCCGCTTCTTCTGCAGTAATCTTTTTTGGTATTTCCTCTAACCTATTTTTATAATATTCTACTATTTTATTGTTTTCGCTACTGTTTACTTCAGACACCTCATTTATTAAATTACTTTCTTGTTCATTAATAATATCTATATTTATAGCAAAAAAAAGTATGTCAAAAGCAATTGAAATAACAATTATCAATGCACCAATAAAACTTATTTTTTTACTTTTTTTAAAAATACCTAGTATTAAAAAAACAATTCCTATTATAAATAATACAATTAATAAATAATATAACACAATATACCTCCAATAAATTTCAAATATTTTTCTTTTACCTAAGGCTCATTACACAAACACATTCTACGTGTGAACTATAACAAAAATTATCTACAGGAGTAATTGATTCTATTTTATATGTATCCTCTAATATTTGCAAATCTCTCATAAGTGTTGCTGGGTTACAACTTACATATACTAGTCTATCTAGTTTTAAATCACATAAATTCTTAACTGTCTTATTATCTAGACCTTTTCTTGGTGGATCTACTATAACTACACTAGGTTTAACACCTTTTTCTAGCATTTTATTAAAAGCTATTTCTACATCTCCTTGTATAAATTCTATATTATCTACTCCGTTTAATTTAGCATTCTCTTTAGCGTCTTTTATTGCTTCTTCTACAATTTCAACTCCATATACTTTTTTTACATATTCTGATGCAAATATGCCTATTGTACCTATTCCACAATATAAATCACATAAAATATCATTTTCTTTTAATTTAGCACCTTTAATTGCTAAATTATATAAATTTTCTGTTTGCACTGGATTTACTTGATAAAACGAATTTGGAGAAATTTTAAATATGTATTTACCTAATTTGTCTTTTATTGTTCCATCTCCATATATAACAATATTTTTTCTTGATAATACAACATTTGTTTTTTCTGTATTAATATTTATAACAATTGTTTTTATATTTGGAAATTCTTTTAAGATTTTATCTACTTTTAAATTTTCATTTGTCTCAAATACATTTTTATCCCCATTTTGTACTAATACAAGCATAATCTCATGAGTTTTAAAACCTTCTCTTACCATGATATTTCTAAGTAAGCCTTTTCCGAGTATTTTCATCATAAATACTGTCAGTCCAGTTTTCTAATATATATTTTGCCATATTTTGAGACACTTTTGTTTGAATTTTACATTCATTTATTGGTATAACATTATGAGATCTTTTAGCAAAGATTCCAACTTGTCCTTCTTTAGTTACTGGAAAAATCGCTTTATTTCTATAATATATAGGCTCGTCCATTCCGATTGTGCTATTTACTTTAATTTTATTTTTAAGCATCTTATTTACTAAATTTTGTACTTTTTCTTGTTTAATCTTCAATGTTTCATTATATTCAATATGTCTTAAGTCACAACCACCACATCTATTAAATGTAGAGCAATCAGGCTCTACTCTTTTATCTGATTTTGTAATAATTTCGGCTATCTTAGCAAAAGCATGTGTCTTTAGGACCTTTAATATATGTATTTTACATTTTTCTCCTTTTAATGCTCCAATTACAAAAATGGTATAGCCATTTATTTTTGCTATACCTTCTCCGTCTGCTCCATAATCTATTATATCTACAATAAATTCATCATTTTTCTTTATATCTTCCATTAGTTTTGCCTATTATCTTCCTTGTTTATTTCTTCTTTTAATTCTTCTACCTTGTAATTTTCTTCTTTAAGTCTATTATCTGATATCTCATCCATAAATCCATTTAAATCAAATTGTTGTAATAATTCATCTGTTGTTCCATCTAAGTCTATTCCTAAATCTTTTAAAAATTTTTGTTTCACTTTTATATACCTTTAACTCAATTAAATAATTGAATTATTTTCCCTTTCTTTAAAAGTTTTCCTAATAATTATAATACTATATTTTATATATATTTTCAAGTAATTTTATGTGAATATCAGCCTAAAATTTTTATTTTTTTCTTCCAATTACAACAAACCTTCCATCTTCTGTATGATAAGCACAAGTTATAAGTGTAATTAAACTTTCATTATATTTTGGTGTTATATTTGTATCATATAAAGAAATTTCTTTTGCATTTTCTACAAAGTCATTATATTCTTCTTCATTTTCTGCATTTAGGAAATTATAATACTTAAATACATTTGTCTCAGACTTATAAAACACTCTACTTCTAAATACAGAAAATATTTCATATTCTGAATCATCATTTTCTGTTGTAAATCTAATTATTTGATGGTCTTTATAATAACTTTCATTTGCATATTTTAGTAAATCTGTAAACATTTCTCCAGTTTTCATATTGTGACCATATATAAGTAAATTAGTACTGGGCAAATTCCAATCATAATCTTTGTTTAAAAATATAGAACCATTCGCTGTTTTTTCATTTTTATAATTATGATTTAAATAATATTCATTATCATCTCCCTGCAAAACAGGATAGCTTATTTTGGTCCCTTCTATTTCAATCCAACCAATAATATCTGGATTTTCTTTTTTAAGTTCTCTAACCTTAAGCATTCTTTCTGTTATTGCATTCTCATTTAATTCTACCGTTAATACTTCATTTTCAGTAGTATTATTTTCTTCTATTTTTATTGTATTTAATAGATTACTTTCCACTCTTGCATCTAATTTTAACTTAAAATAGTATATTAAATAAAGAAAAGAAATAATTATTAAAATTATATAGAATAAATAAATTAATTTATTATTTTTTTGCCTACTTTTCATAATATCTCCAATTAGTTATATAATTTTTTTAATAAAAAAATATTTTTAATTTTAAAATAAAAACTTCCGACATTAATTTAGCCGGAAGTTTATTTTATTATTATACATTATTTCTTTTTTTAGTAAATATAATACCAGCTACTGATAAAGCTATTACAAATGTTGCTAAACCTAAATAACTATTTACACCAGTTTTTGGAGTATTATCTTTTTCTTCTTCTACTACTTCTTCAGGCTTTTCTTCTGGTTCTTCAGCAGGTACTTCAGATATTTTTGCATAAATCGTAGTATCAGCTGTTATTGCATTATTAAAGTCAAATTCTGTTTTATACTCTGCGTCTGCATATAAACCATCTATTTTATATTTATCTTCAAGTATAATATGAGATTTAACTAATTCAGCTGTTATTTTTTCATCTTTATTTACAACTGTTTTGACAGATTTATCATTATACATAATTGTTACAAATACTTTTTCTTTATCTACATTAGGTGTAACTGCATCTGGAAGAACAGTTTCTGAAACAACATTATTGTATTCATCTGTTAAAACAACTGCTCCATCTGTAACAAATACTTTGTTTGTTGTATTTTCAGTATTTTCGATTGTAAATTCAGTTAAATATCCATTATCTGCTGCTCTTACTACATTTTCTTTAGCATCACTTGTTAAAACACCATTCATTGTTAAAGTAGGGTTGTTTGTTGCATGTGCACCTTTATCTATTTCTATACCATTGTTTGCTCCAGTACCATTATATCCTAAATGCAAATTAATTACTTCAACATTTCCACCATTCACTAGTACACCGCCATATTTAAATCCTGTTATATTTACATTATTTAAAATTACAGTTGCACCATCATATGATTGTACACCATATTTAGGACCATTTGTTAAATTAATATCTTTTAATGTTAATTTAGCAGATGACCCTTGTGCGGTAAACATTGTTTGGTTACCTGATGTAGATGTCCAATCTGCAGAACCTGTTAATGTATAACCATTACCATCAATGATTAATTCTTTTGCTATCACTATTGGTTTAGTAATTGTTATATTATTTTTAATTGATATTGTATCACCAGGATCTGCAGATGAAATCACACTTGTTAAAGTTTCTTCATCTGTTGCTTCTTTAGTTGCAGCATTACTTAGATTGGGAAGAATAAATAATGAGCCTAAAATTAATGCAAATACAGTTGCTATTTTGATTGTATTTTTCATAATTTTTTTACCTCCTTATTTTCTATTTTTTCCGTTTTTATTTCTTTTATTTACAAATTTTTTAATTTAAATAATTAATTATTTCCATTTTTGTAATAAGAAGGTGAAAAAATAATATTTTAAAATTTAAATTTAATTAATTTTTAAACACAAAAAACTCTAAGATTATATTTCTTAGAGTCTTCATTGGTGCCATCGAAGTAGTTATTTACAACTTTTTTGGCTCTCTTGACGATTGATACAAATATCAATCAATTTATTAAAGTATATCATATTTTTAATAAATTGCAACAAAATTCTATAAAAAAACTCAGAGAAGTAACAAACTCCTCTGAGAAATCAATCGGTCTGACTTCAGATACATACAAATTCTAAAAAGTTTGTCAAGAATATAAAAACCCATATTCCTGCATATACAAATTCTTTAGAACGCTTTTCTTTTTCGATGACTGTTGCTCTTATTATCCTACTTAATCCCGTCCATGCTATCATACTAAGAAAAACTATATACACTATTGTTCTAGCCATAAAATCATCATGGAAGAATAACTTGTACATAATTCCAGTAAATGACACCATCGCAGTAATAAGGCTTATTAGGTCATACAAAAAGTTGTTCACTATCTTTTCGGTTATAGGTTTTACTTTTTTTGTAATCGGCTTTGTTTTTTCAACAATCTCTGATACAAAATCAAAAAATGAATGATTTTCAAAATATTCTTTCATACTTTTGATCTCGGAGTAGAAAATGTAAAAAATAATACAAAAGCCAACAAAGGAAATACCAAATACTACAAAGAACCAAATTCTTGGATCAATATTGTAATATCTCCGAATGTGATACTGAGTGATGATGAATATCACGATTGTCAGCATAGTTCCTAAAATTTTAAATAATGTTTTTTTCATAAAGTTCACCCTTTCTTGAGTTAATGACAGATTGATTTTTTATTCTAAATTATAGCAACCATACTCATTATACTACATTTAGCCTTTAAAAGCAATATTTGACATTATTTACAATTATATATTTTTCAAATATTCTTCTAACTCTGATAGTTTAATCTTTTTAGTCAAATTTGAGATATACACATCATTTGAGTAATTAAAAACTAAAAAAGTAATATTTTTAATAATAACTCTATGTGG
>CAWVEX010000028.1:0-4843 GCA_963928415.1 Bacillota bacterium
TCTATTTTTGGAAAAACAGAAATAAGAAAAATACAAACAAATTTATCTTCACCGACTGAGCTAGTTGATACAGTAGAATATGCCGTAGAAATAGCATTTTACTTATTATTTGAAGTATCTTTAGTAAGTCTTTTTATACTTTCTATTATAATGATTTATCAAAAAATTAAACATAAAAAAGTAAAATCAATAATAAAATGTATTAGCATAATTTGTTTAATAATGTGTATAATTTTATTTATAGAAATATTACTTATGGATTCAAATGTGGGATTAATTATATAAAATTTATAAAATACTTGTATTTTAATACTTACTTTGGTAAAATACATAAAGAAAAAAGGGAGTAGCTCGTAAATAACTAATCAACAGCAAGAGAAATCTGGTTAGTGACCTTTATGGTGAGCAAGACTTTTAAGAATCATCTTCTTATTAGTCTTGCTATTTTTAATATTAAAAGTTAATATAATTGCATATCATTAGTTATATATAATTTTAGCTTATTGTTTAAAAATTATTAAATTGCAAATAATAAATTAGGAGGAAAAAATGAACTGGTTTAACAAAGATGTAGAAGAAGTTTCTAAAATTTTAAAAACAGATTTAGAAAAAGGAATTAGTAGTGAAGAAGCAAAAAAAAGAGTAGAAGAAAATGGGTATAATGAATTACAAGAAAAGAAAAATAAGAGTACTTTTGTAAAATTTTTAGAGCAATTTAAAGATTTTATGATAATTATACTTATTATAGCAGCAATAATTTCAGGAGTCGTAGGACAGATTCAAGGAGAAGGCTTTACTGATTCAATTATTATTTTAATAGTGGTAATTCTTAATGCGATTATAGGAGTCGTGCAAGAAAATAAAGCAGAAAAATCACTAGAAGCTTTGAAAAAAATGAGCAGTTATTCAGCAAAAGTAATTAGAGATGGAAAAGTAATAGTACTTCCTTCAAGAGAATTGGTACAAGGAGATATAGTTTTATTAGATACAGGTGATTATGTTCCAGCAGATATAAGAATTGTGGATGCTGTAAATCTTAAAGCTCAAGAAGCTTCTCTTACAGGTGAATCAGTTCCAGTAGAAAAAGATGCAGCAAAAATAGAAAATACTGAAGCTCCACTCGGAGATAGAACGAATATGCTATTTTCTTCAAGTTTAATAACATATGGAAGAGGAAAAGGTATAGTTGTAGAAACAGGAATGAATACTGAAGTTGGAAATATAGCTGGAATGCTTAATAGTGTAGAAAAAACAGCAACTCCACTTCAACAAAAGCTAAATAAACTTGGCAAAAGTTTAGGAATAATGGCAATAGTAATTTGTGCTTTAATATTTGTAATAGGCTTAGCATATGGTAAAGATGTAATAGATATGTTTATGACAGCAGTAAGTCTTGCAGTTGCAGCAATTCCAGAAGGATTAGCAGCAGTTTCTACCATTGTTTTAGCAATAGGTGTTCAAAGAATGGTTAAGAAAAATGCAATTGTTAAGAAACTACCTGCAGTTGAAACACTTGGAAGTGCTTCTGTTATTTGCTCAGATAAGACAGGAACATTAACACAAAATAAAATGAAAGTTCAAAAAATATTTGTTAATGGAAAATTAGTTGATGTTTCAAACTTAGAAAATATAAAAGAAAATAATGAATATACAACTGATGAATTCAATAAAATAATTTTAATCGGAATGTTATGTAATGATACTAAAATAGCTCCAGATATTAATAATTCTGATGAAAAAGTATTCACTGGAGATCCTACTGAAATAGCTTTAACACATTTAGCATTTAATTTGAATCATAATGAAAAAGAAATAGGAAAATTTGAAAGAGTAGCAGAAATACCTTTTGATTCAGATAGAAAGTTAATGACAACTGTAAATAAATTTGAAGATAAATATCTAGTATGTACAAAAGGTGGACTTGATGAATTATTAGATATATGTAATAGTTATTCAGAAGATGGAGAAATAAAAACAGATTTAAAAGATAGAATACCAGTAATTGAAAAACAAAATGAAGAGTTAGCTAAAAATGCACTTAGAGTTTTAGCTATGGCATATAAAATTATAGATCATAATCCTATAGGAGAAGAAGTTTTAGATTTAGAAAGAGATTTGACTTTTGTAGGAATGTGTGGAATGATAGACCCACCAAGAGAGGAAGCAAAACTTGCAGTTCAAAAATGTAAGGAATCTGGAATAAAAACTGTTATGATTACAGGAGACCATAAAATAACAGCAACAGCAATTGCTAAACAATTAGGTATACTTGAAAATGAAGATGAAGCTATAACTGGTGCTGAACTTTCAAAAATGTCTGATGAAGAACTAGATAAAAAAATTAGAAAATACAGTGTATATGCAAGAGTTGCACCTGAACATAAAGTTAGAATAGTAAAAGCTTGGCAAAAAGCAGGTGAAATAGTTGCAATGACAGGTGATGGAGTAAATGATGCACCGGCATTAAAACAAGCAGATATTGGTTGTGCAATGGGAATGGTTGGAACAGATGTTGCAAAAGAAGCGGCAGATGTAATCTTAACAGATGATAATTTTGCAACAATTGTTTCAGCAGTAGAAGAGGGAAGAAGAATATATGCAAATATTTTAAAAGCAATCGAGTTTTTGATTTCAAGTAATATTGGAGAAATTGTTTTATTATTTGTTTGTATGCTAATAACACCATTTTTAAGTAATACATTTGGAATAGATATTAGCTTAATTGAGCCACTTCTTCCTATGCACATTCTTTGGATTAACTTAGTTACTGATTCACTTCCAGCACTTGCCTTAGCAGTAGATCCAGCAGAAGATGATATAATGAAGAAAAAGCCTAACAAGGAAAAAGGAGTATTTGTAAAATCAAGACTTTGGAGAGTAGTATATCAAGGTATTATGATAGGATTAATAACACTTGCAGCATTTATAATTGGTTTATCTACACCAGATAGTATACTTCCTAAAATAGAAGGTCTAACTGATGCTGAAGTTAAAGTAGAAATAGGCCAAACAATGGCATTTGTTACACTTGCATTTGCAGAATTAATTCATGTATTTAATGTAAGAAATCCAAAGAAATCAATATTTAAAACACATCCATTCAAAAATAAAATGTTATTATTAGCACTTGGAGTTTCGTCTTTACTTATGATTGTAATATTAGCAATTCCACAATTGAGAGCAGTATTTAGTATACCAGTTTTACCTGCTCAAGATACTTTTGAAATGATTTTATTAATATTATCTCCAATACTAATTGTTGAAATAATGAAATTACTAAAATTAAATGGAAATAGAAAAAAAGAAGAATAAAATTATTAATAAGTGACATTTTTCTAATAAAATGTTGCTTATTTTTATTTTTTATGTATAATATAGATAAGTTAAATTATAAGGGGCAAAATATGTACGATTTAATTTTAAGAACAAAAAGATTAAATAAAATAAAAGTCGCATTAGCTTTTTTTATTGTCGTGCTTATTGTTCTAATTGTTTTTACTAGTATTAGATTAGTTCAAATGTATAAAGTGAGCAAAAATATTCATGCTTATGATTTATGGATTAATGAAGTAAATGCAGAAATTTCTGCAAGAGAAGAAGCTGAAAAAGCGAGATTTTTACCTTTAAATGAACAAGAGCTAGAAAACTTTAGTAATATATATAAGCATCAAGATAATAAAAGAGTATTTTTAACATTTGATGATGGACCATCTACATCTGTTACACCATATATATTAGATTTACTATCACAGCAAAATGTCAAAGCTACATTTTTTGTGTTAGGATCAAAAGTAGAAGCTAATCCAGATTTAGTGAAAAGAGAATATGATGAAGGACATTATATTGCAAATCATGGGTATTCTCACAAATATAGTGAAATGTATTCAAGTACTCAAAATGTATTAGATGAATATAATAAAACAAATGACTTAATAAAAAATGCTATAGGAAATGAAAACTATAATACATTAGTTTTTAGATTTCCAGGAGGTTCAAGTGGTGGACCATATAATGATTTAAAGCAAGAAGCTAAAGAGTTATTAAAACAAAATGGTATTGCAAGTGTTGATTGGAATGCACTTACTAATGATGCGGCAGGAGCTAATACAAAAGAAAAAATAATGGAAAATTTTTATAATACAGTACAAAATAAAACAAGTATTGTAATATTAATGCATGATGCACCAGATAAGATACTTACATATGAGTGTCTGCCAGAAATTATACAATATTTTAAAAATAATGGATATGAATTTAAAACAATGTATGATGTGATAGGTAGAAATTAATAAAACAAAAAACGAAAAATAAGTAATAAAACTTTTCAAAAACCACTTGACAATATATTAAAAAAAGTGTATAGTTAATATTGTTCACATTAAGTTATGAACAATATTATATGCGGATGTGGCGGAATTGGCAGACGCGCTGGTCTTAGGAACCAGTGTCAACGACGTGGGGGTTCAAGTCCCTTCATCCGCACCAATGACGTTTCTGTTCGAACTAATAGAACAGAACTGATACAAAATCAATCAGAAAATAAATCTGGTTGATTTTTTTGTTGCCTAAAAACAATATTAAAATCATCCAAACGAAAGGATGGTGTAAGAAAATGAAGATAATTAAACAAGAATTACAATTTGAGGAAAGTCTAAAGCAAAGACTAGAATTTATATGTGAATTTTCTAAAGTTACTCCTACTTTTATTAATGGTAGCATTAGAAAAATTGAAAAAACTAATCTCACATATATAGAGCCACATAGAGTTATTATTAAAAATATTACTTTTTTAGTTTTTAATTACTCAAATGATGTGTATATCTCAAATTTGACTAAAAAGATT
>CAWVEX010000029.1:0-12733 GCA_963928415.1 Bacillota bacterium
TATGGTTGAACTATTATCTCCAGCCGGAGATTTTGAATGTGTAAAAGCTGCTGTTCAAAATGGAGCTGATTGCATTTATTTAGGTGGATACGCCTTTAATGCAAGAGCATACGCTTCTAATTTTGATAAAGAAGGTTTAAAAGATGCAATTAGATATGCAAAGTTAAGAAATGTAAAAATAAATTTTGCCTTAAATACTTTAATAAAAGATGATGAATTTAATGATGCAATAGAACTTGCAAAATATGTATATACCTTAGGCGTAGATGCAATTATTGTTCAAGATTTAGGATTAGCAAGATATATTATTAAAAATTTACCTGGAATGGATGTTCATGCAAGTACTCAAATGACAATACATAATCTTCAAGGTGTACTTGCTCTTGAAAAATTAGGTTTTAAAAGAGTGGTCTTATCTAGAGAATTAAGTTTATCTGAAATAGAATATATTTGTGCTAATTCTAATGCCCAAATAGAAGTATTTGCTCACGGCGCACTTTGTATATCTTACTCAGGTCAGTGCTTACTTTCTAGTACAATTGGTGCTAGATCTGGTAATAGAGGAAGATGTGCTCAGCCTTGTAGACTTCCCTATACTCTTATTGATGATAATAATACTGAACTAGATAAAGGATATTTGCTAAGTCCTAGAGATTTATGTTCATTAGAATATATTCCAGATTTAATAAATGCAGGTGTTAAATCTTTTAAAATAGAAGGCAGAATGAAAACACCGGAATATGTATCTGTAGTTACTAGCATTTATAGGAAATATATTGATTTGGCATTAAGCAATAAAGAATACAAAATAGATAGTAATGATATAAAAAAGTTAATGCAAGTATTTAATAGAGGCGGGTTTTCTACTGGTAATTTAAGTGATGAAGAAAATTTAAATTATGTATATAAAGAAAAACCTAATAATATGGGACTATATATTGGTAATGTATCTTCTATTAATAAAAATAAAGGACTTATAACATTTAAAACAACTGAGTCATTAAGTATTGGGGATAGCATTTCTTTAGAAAAAGAAGAACATAAATATACAGTAACTGAGCTTATGAAAAACAAGCAAAATATTACTAGAGCTTTAGATGGAGACTTAATTACTATAGGAAGAATGAAAGGTAATATTTCTCTTGGAGATAAAATATATAAATTAAGTAGTAAATCTTTAACTAAGTCAATTACTGAATATAACAAGGTAGAAAATATAAAAATTCCTCTATCTTGCACTATCACCTTAAAAAAAGGCTCTCCCGTTACTCTAGAAGTTTCATCATTAGATAAAGGAATATATTCATCCATTAAGATTTCTAAAACTTCTAATATTACACCAATAGATGCTATTAGTAATCCAATATCTAAAGAAAGAATTGTAGAACAACTTTTAAAAACTACTGATACTCCTTTTGAATTTACAAAAATTAATGTTATTTTAGATGATAATACTTATTTACCTAAAATTTCAGCAATTAATTCTTTAAGAAGAGATTGCCTTAAAGATTTAGAAGATTTAGCAATAAAAAAATTTGAAAGAGTTTTACCTAAACAAAATTTAGATGCTAACTTTCAAGATTTAGCAATAAAAAATAATAAAAATGAAGAAAATAAAGTAAGTATTAGTTTGTTATTAAATGAATTAAATCAAGCTTATGATTATTCATTAATAGAAAATGTAGATAAAATATATTTGCCTTTAAAATATTTTGGATTAAGTAAATTTACTGAAACAATAAAATATCTGTCAAATACTTATGACCTATATATTTATCTGCCTACTATTATAAAAGACAATTATAGGAATATTATATATAATAGCCTAGATAAATTTATAAAAGAATTTAACATTAAAGGAATTGTAATATCTAATTTATCTAGTATTAATTCACTTGCAAAATATATTGGAAAACTAGATATTATAGGTAATTATACTTTGAATGTATTTAATAATTACTCAATTAATGAACTTTCTAAATTAGGGCTAAATATGATTACAGTTTCACCTGAATTAGATGAAAATACTTTATCTAATTTATGTAAGAATTCTATTATACAAACAGAACTTATGGTATATGGTAAATTACCAGTAATGAATATAGGATATTGCCTTCTTGGCAGTTCTAATAAATGTTATCCTAAATGTCAAATGAGATGTAATGAAAATAAAAAATATTACATAAAAGATAGACTTGGATATACATTTAGAATTATTCCAGATAATATTCAAACGGTAACTACAATATATAATAGTAAAATTACTTCTATCCCATATGACAAAATTAATCCTTCTTCAGTTAGAATAAGTATATTAGATGAAAACATTAATGAGATAAATCAAATTATACAAGCAGTTAGAAGTGAAAATACATTTTCTTCTAAAGATTATACATATGGAAATTTATATAAACAGGTTTAAAAAAAGCAAGATTGAAAATAAAAATATTTTCAATCTTGCTTTTTTATTCTTTTAACATTTTAGCACTTAATATTGATAAAACCTTTCTACCTATGAAAGGTATTTTAGAATATTTTTTCTTTATATTTTCTATTCCATCTTGTAAGATTTTTGTTGTTTCTGCTTCTTCTTGTAATTTTTTATTTTTTAAATTCTCATTTTCTTCTACTACTTCTAATTCAATATTTGCATCACATAAATTAATAATTAAATTAGACACTTCCTCAAAGTTTTGATTGCAGATATTTTCAGTTTGCCTTATTAAATATATAACAAATTGAAAATCTGTTTCTTCTAAGTAGAAATATTTAAGTTTTTCTTCTACATTTTTAGTCCATTTGCTAACCTCAATAATGTGACTTAACCTCTTATCATAGCATAACTTTTTAATTTTTTTAAATACATTATTTTGACTATCATAAGTATTATTTTGAGCTAACTTATTTTGCAAGCTTTCTTTTTTATTTTCATCTACTACTTTTTTAGAATCTATCTTTCCCTGACTTTTAGCAACCTCACATAGTATTTTTCTTGCATATCCACCAACAAAATATATACTTGCAAGTTCTGTCATTTTTCTTTGTAATTCTTTCATTAGTGTATCATTTGTTAAAATTTCATTTTCTTTTTCTTCAATAATCTTTTTTCCATCTTTCATCCTGACTTGTATTGCTTCTATGTTTTCGTCTTTATTAAATTTTTTAAATGCTGATGAAAAAGTATCTATATACCTATTTGCAATATTATCAAAATCATTTTGCAAATATTGTGTGTTCTTTACGATTTTGTAATTAATAATAAATCTACTTAAAGCTTTTTCAATATCTGTTCTAAAATCTTTAGAAATCTTATTCATATAATTTAATAAATTTTCAAAGTCAACAATTCTTTGCTCTTCAATATCAAATGTATTAACATATTTATTTATATTAAATAATTTTTCTACCTCAAATGGTTTTTCAATTGTAACAGTAGCCTTATTAGGTATATTTTTTTCATTATTAATGTCTTCTTTTTGTACTACTTTTATTTCTATATTTTTTAATTGTGCTTCATTATTTACATTTTCTTCTTTAAGAGTATTATTTTCATTATTTATTTCTAATAAATTTAAAATTTCATCTAAATCATTAATATTAAAATAAGGATTTGAAATTTTATTTAATATTGTACTTACATTAATAAAATAATCTTTATTATTAGGTTGCTCTTTAATTTTATTTTCTATTATTTCACTAATATAAGATTTTAAATTATTTATTTTATTTAAAAAATCTTTAGTGCATAATCCTTTTTCATTTTCATATTGCTCAATTTCATAACTTAAAGAAGTAATTAGACTATTGTCTTCTGATTCTTTTTTTGTGTGCATTTTTTGATTATACATCTCAATATAAGTCTCAACTATTTTATAGTCTAGACTTCTTATTTTTTTATCAAATTCCTCTTTATCTTTCTTATATATTTCTAAATTTAATTTGTTCATATTAGACCTTCATTTGTTTTTATTATATATTTTTCTTTAAGCAATATGTATATTTTTCAAAATATAATTAAAAATTTTGTCTTTTCTTGTATTATTATATAATATATATTTCTTATTTTCAATAAAAATTATATTACATATTTGTTACAAATATATAAAAAAGAAACATTAGTTATCTAATGCCTCTTTCATATTTCTCTTAAGCTTTTGCTTCTGCTTTAGCTTTTGAAGTACTTGCTTTTTTTGCTGTTTTTTCTACTTTTTCAGTTTTAACAGCTTTTACTTGTTCTTCTGGATAAACACTAATTTTCTTTTTATCTCTTCCAAGTCTTTCAACTTTCATTATACCGGTAATTTTTGCATATAAAGTGTCATCGCTTCCGATTCCAACGTTAGTACCAGGATGCATTTTTGTTCCTCTTTGTCTGAATAAAATGTTGCCTGCATTTACTAATTGACCGTCAGCTCTCTTTATACCAAGTCTTTTTGACTCACTATCTCTTCCGTTATCGGTACTACCTTGACCTTTATGATGTGCCATGTATTTTCACCTACCTTTAAACTAATATATGGCTTTTGCCACTTAAATTTTTTAATTAATAAGTATTATTCTGCTACTTTGATTGATTTAATTTCAACCTTAGTATATGGTTGTCTATGTCCTTGAGTTCTTCTGTAGTTTTTCTTAGCTTTATATTTGTAAACTATAATCTTCTTTCCTTTACCATGAGCTACTACAGTTCCTTCAACTTTGCAACCTTTTACATAAGGAGTTCCTACTTTTACATTTTTGTCATCAGATACAAGTATTACATTATCAAATGTAACTTTTTTACCTTCTTCTGTATCTAATTTTTCAAAGTAAACAACATCTCCTTCAGATACTTTGTATTGTTTTCCACAACTTTCAATTATTGCGTACATAGGGCTTAATTGCACCTCCTCCGTTCTCATACTCGCTAAGCATAAATGCAAGGTATCTAGCATAAAAGCTAGAATTTAGCTACCCGACTTAGGCGGTTTACAGTTATATATTATACAATATTTTTGTATATCTTGTCAAGAATTTTAGACAAATTCTTCCCATACAATATTGGCTAAATCTAAGCCTTTTTTACTAAGCCTAATACTATGTTCATTTGCTTCAATTAATCCTTCTCTTATGAGTTTTGTAATCTCTTTATTAAATTTATATAGAGGAGATATTTCAAACTTTTTTATAAAATCATTAATATTAACTCCCATTATTTTTCTTAAACCTAATATCATATATTCTTTCATCATTGCTTCTTTATCTTGTTTTTCTTCAATAATATAATTATCTTTAAATTTTTCATTTTCTATATTTTTTATATATGTATCAATACTTGGAGTATTAGTAAATCTTACTCCATTTTCATATGAACTTGCAGATATACCAAAGCCTTTATATTCTTTTTGATTCCAGCAGTCTAAATTATGTTTACACCTAAATAAAGGTCTTGCAAAATTAGATATCTCATAATGCAAATACCCATTTTCTTCAAGTTTTCTTTTTGCAAACCAGTACATATATCTTTCCATTTCTTCATCTGGAAGTTTTAATTCTCCAGAATTTATTTTATTTTCCAATGGAGTATTAGGTTCTACTATAAGTGAATAAACTGAAATATGTGTTAATCTTAGATTAATTAGTACATTTAAAGTATCTTCTACATCATATATATTTTGAGTAGGAAGACCAATTATGCAATCTGCATTTATATTTGAAAATCCAACAGTATTTGCCATTCTAATAGTTTCTAGAAAGTCTTCAAAGTCGTGAACTCTTCCAATTAATTTTAAAAGCTTATCATTTGTACTTTGAAGTCCGATGCTTAATCTATTAATACCTGATTTATAATAAGTTTCAAGTTTTCTTTTATTTACTGTTCCAGGATTAACTTCAATTGTTATTTCAGCATTATTTATAATTTCAAAATTTTGTTTTATGGTATCTAATATTTTCTTTATATATTTTTCATTAATGTATGAAGGTGTACCACCTCCAATAAATATTGATTTTACTAATATATCTTTATTTTCCTTTGCATATTCTTCTATTTCTTTTATTAATGCTTTTATATATGGCTCTATACATTCATCTTTTTTTGCAAATGAATTGAAATCACAATAAATGCATTTACTTTTGCAAAATGGAATATGCACATATATTCCTCTCTCTTTCATTTTTGCCTCTTTTATTGTTATTAATTATTATTATTTTGTATTTTATATTTCATATTTCATATTTTGCATTTTTTATATTATATTATTTTTATTTTTTAATTTTTATTTTATATTTTATTATTTACTTTTCCTTAATTCTTCTGCTTTTTCTTGAATTGCTTTCATTCTGTGATTTACACCTGATTTACTTATTGGATTTTCTAGCATTTTTCCAAGTTCAGTTAAAGATGATTCAGGATTTTTTAATCTTAAGTTAGCTAGTTCTTTTTCTCCATCACTTAGTTCATTAAATTTATTACATTTTTTTATAAACTTAATATCATCTATTTGTTTAACAGCTGTTGTAATAACTTTATTTAAATTTGCTGTTTCGCAATTTACTATTCTGTTTACATTATTTCTAACATTTCTTATAACTCTATTTTCTTCAAATTTAAGCATACTACTATTAGCTCCAATAAATGCTAAAAAGTTAGAAATATCTTCTCCATCTTTTATATATATAATATAGTTTTTAGCTCTTTTTAATATTTTGCTATTAATTTGAAAATGATTTAATATTTCATTTATCTTTAAAGCATTTTCTTCTGTTTGAAATACTATTTCTAAGTGATATTTACTTTTAGGGTTAGTAATAGAACCAGCTCCCATAAAGCTACCTCTTACAATAGCTTTAGCTTCCTCTATATCCTTTATTTCTTGCGTAATTTCTATTTTCTTTTTAGTAGTAATGCAAAACTTATTTCCTTGCATTTCAATTTTAAAATCATCAAGCCCACTATTACTTAAAAGCTTACTAAATCTATTTATATTATATTCATTTTCAGTTGTAAATTTATTTAAAGCAGTTGTTAATAAATAACCTTGTAACTCACATTTTACAAGGTTTTTATTTGATAAATTATTAAGTTTACTTAATTCTTCTTTAACCTTTCTTGAAAATGACTCCATTTTCTATATTTTCCTTTCTTAATTTACTTAACTATTTTTCCATACTACAACTCTATCATTATTTGCATAATCTTTAATAATCTTTGAATTATTAAAAAGTTCTTTTACTTTGCTTGCTTGGTCATAACCTATTTCTAATAGTAATATTCCATTTTTATTTAAGAATTTAGTAATCTCTTTAGAAATAATTCTATAAAAATCTAAGCCATCTAATCCACCATCTAAAGCAATTTTAGGCTCATTTTGAACTTGTTTTGATAATTTAGGAATTTCTAAAGATCTAATATATGGTGGGTTCGAAACTATAATATCAAACTTTTCATTTATATTTTCAAACATATTTGATTTAATAAAATTAATCTCTACATTATTTTTTTTAGCATTTTCCTTCGCAATTTCTAAAGCATTTTTACTTATATCTGATGCAAAAACTGTTACACTTGGAAAATACTTTTTTATGCTTACTGCAATTGCTCCGCTTCCAGTACATAAATCTAATATTTTTATATTAGATTGAAAATCTTCTTTTTCATTTAAGCATTTATTAGTATTATCTATTTTTTTAGTAAAATCTATTGCTAATTTTATGGCATATTCAACAAGCACTTCTGTATCTGGCTGTGGAATTAATACATTTTCATTAACATAAAAATCTAATCCCATGAATTCCTGATGATTTGTTATATATTGAAGTGGATATCCATTTTTTATTTTATCTAAATAATTTAATAAATCTTTTTCTTCTGATTTAGATATTTCAAAGTCACTATTAGCTATAATATATGTATTATCTTTTTTTAATATATATTCTATTAACACTCTTGCTTCTATACTATCTAAATCTTGTTTTGCAAGATTTAGTGCTTGTTTTATTGTCATTATTTTATCCTTTCAATATAATTATTACTATTCTACTCTTATAAATTTTACTAAATTAGTATTTTCTATATTTTTAATTAATTTTCCATCATAAATACTTTCACCACTTATGCTATCTTCAAGAGGAATATCTATATATACTGTTGCAATATATTTTTGATTATAATTATTTATAATTGTAATAGTAAATGAAAGTGTACATTCAATTTTACTTAATAATATTCCTGCCTTTTTTAGCAAACTTCCATCATATGTAAGTGGTGTAGATATATCTGAAATAATTGTATTATCTTCCATATTATTATTTACATATTCAAGTGTTATAGGGTTTTGGCAATTACTATAAATAACTGGCTTAGAATAATCAGCATCGCCAGAATTAACTATATTAAATTCTAATGAATCATTTATTTTATTTTCCTCTAAATTGGTTAATTTTGCAAAATCATTTACATTTTTATAATATAGGCTTGGTGTCCCACTTTGTAAATCATTAAATTTAACATTATCAATTTTTAATTCTTTAATTGTATTTTCATAACTAACTCCATCATCAGCCCTATTATTTATATATATAGCAATATCTGTAAACTGAAATAGATTTAAGTCCCACACTGGTTTAGTAGTTTCATTACTAGTTGCATCAGCACTACTATACAGATATATTCTATCTATACTAAATACTGTTTTGGAATTTAGTCTTGTTAAAGAATCTACATAGTTTGCAAATTCTTTATTAACTCTATATACTTCTATTATGTTAAAAGTAGTTATAATACATAGTATTATTAAAGCTATTGTTATAACTAATTTTGTTATAAATTTATTTTTTTTAATTGTTTTTTCATCAACTATTAATGATTTCTTTTTCATAAGTTACTCCTCCAGTATATTTATCTTAAACCAATAATATATTTATACTATTCAATAATTTTATATCATAATGAAAAAAATATTTCAATCTATTAATAATAAATATTAAATAATATTTATAAAATAGCTACTTCAAAATGACTAAAGATAGTTATTAAAAAAGTTTCCTATCTCTTGCATTTTTTATACAATTATGATATTCTATCTGTAGTACATTTTCTTTAATAAAAGTAGTATTTAATCCCTGCGTAGTGCGTGTAGACTGGAATTTTAGAACCAACAAATTAGATTAAAGGGAGTCTGCCTTTGAGTGTGGCGTGTATGCTAGCTTTTTAAGTAAGAAACCCATTAGCATTCAACAAGATACCCACCTGTGAAAACAGGCTCTTAAAATTTCTCTCATCTTACGGCTAATGTGGGGGCTTTTTTATATTAATTTAAAATTATTTTTCTTTTTAATATTTTATTTTCTACTTCTCCAACACCTATAAATCTATCATTATCATACACTCTAACTAGTCCATCTTTTAGATTAGTCAATATTTTCACTCCATTTAAAAGTTTATTTAATTCATTTTCTTTTAAATAATATTCTTGCTCATCTTTTAATATTTCTTCTATTTCAATTACTTTTCCTACATCATTTAATGTAAATTTTCCCACCCTAGTTCTTCTTAAATAGCTCATATATCCTACTGTTCCAAGCTCTTTTGCAATATCTTCACATAAAGACCTTATATATGTTCCTTTAGAGCAGTGTACTTTAAATGTAATATTATTTTCTTCTATTTTAATTAGGTCAATAGAATAAATTGTAACTTCTCTTGGTTTTATTTCTACTTCTTCACCTTTTCTTGCATATTCATAAAGCTTTTTTCCATTTACCTTTATAGCTGAATATATTGGTGGTACTTGAGTTATTCTACCAACAAACTTTTTTAATACTTCTTCTACTTTATCTTTATTTAATACGGGCACTTTTTCTTTTGATATAACTTCTCCTTCACTATCTCCTGTACTTCTTTTTTCACCTAGTGTAAGAATTGCTATGTATTCTTTATCATGGTCCATTAAATAATCTGATAATTTAGTTGCTTCTCCAACAAGAATTGGTAAAACTCCAGTAGCCAATGGATCTAATGTACCAGTATGTCCTACTTTTTTTATATTATATTCTTTTCTTATTTTTCTTATTTCATCAAAAGATGTTTTTCCTTTTTCTTTATCTACAATAATTACTCCATTCATTTTCTTATCCTTTTTAAAATAAGTTTTGCGAAAGCGCAAAACTTATTTGTTATATATTAAAATTTATTTTAATTGAAGCTTTACTTCTTTAAGTAATTTTTCTTTTATTTGTTCTGGAGTTCCTTGCATTGTTGCACCTGCAGCATGCAAATGTCCTCCACCACCAAACATTAAGCATATATCTGAAACATTAACATAGTCATTTGATCTCATTGAAACTCTCATTCCTTCATCTATTTCACGTAAGAATATAGAAACTTCAACTCCTTCAATGTTTCTTCCTTCATTTACTATGCCTTCATTATCTCCATCTTCAGCACTGACCTTTTCTTCATCTTCCTTGGTTATGTATGAAAATGCAACTTTTCCATCTTCTAAGAATTCCATTCTTTGAAGAGCGATTTTTCTAAGTTCGAAGTTACCTTTTGTATGTGTTGCAAATACTCTTTTATATATTTTAGAAATATTTACACCTGTAGATAATAATCTTGCTGCTATTTCAAAAGTTTCTTTTGAAACTGCTGGATATTGGAATCCACCTGTATCTGTTATTATCCCTGTCATTAAGCAAGTACCAATTTCAGGTGTTATTTCTATTTTATAATAGTCAAATAAAACGCAAAGTACTTGTGCGCATGCAGGTGAACTTAATTCAACATAATTTAAATCACCATACATATCATTTGTACTATGATGGTCTATTACTATTCTTTTTTTAGCATTTTCAAAATAGTTTGCCCAACCATTTAATAATTTTATAGTTGCACAGTCTACTGAAATTGCTAAATCATATTCATTTTTGCTTGCTTCCTTTTTAACTTCATTAGCACTAGGCAAGAAGTTATATATTCTAGGCATTTTAGGTATTACTACATCAACATTTTTTCCTGCCTTTTTTAATGCATTATATACAGCTAAACTAGATCCAATTGCATCACCATCAGGATTATTATGTGTTAATATAATAATATCATTTGCTTTATTTATTTCCTTTAATATTTCATCTAAAGTTGACATTCTTTTCTCCTTTTTCCAAGATTAATAAAATTCCCCCATTTATTACTTGGTTTCTTCTTTATTTTTTAGTTCTTTAAGTATATTATCTATTCTTTCACCATATTCTGCTGAATCATCATATTCAAATACTAATTCTGGAGTAATCCTTAAATTAACTGTATGAGCAACTCTACTTCTTATGAAACCTGAGCTTTCTTTTAAACCACTTAAAGTTTTACTTAAGTTTTTAGGATTAAGAATACTTACATATACTTTAGCATACTTAAGGTCAGGAGTTACCTTGACCTTAGTTACGCTAATCATACCAGTTACATCTGGATTTTTAAGTTCATAATTTATAACTTGGCTTATTTCTTTTTTAAGCTCTTCATTAACTCTACCAAGTCTATTTGTATTTTTAGCCATTATCTTTTTACCTCTTCTTTAACATATGCTTCAATGATATCTCCTTCTTTTACATCATTGTAATCTTGAATTTGAATACCACATTCGAAGCCTTTAGATACTTCTTTTGCATCATCTTTAAATCTCTTTAAAGATACTAGTTTTCCATCATGTATAACAACGCCTTCTCTTATTACTCTTACTCCAGCGTTTCTTTCTAATTTGCCATCTAATACAAAACATCCAGCAATTGTTCCAACATTAGAAATTCTAAATGTTTGTCTAACTTCTGCATTACCAATATTCTTTTCTACGTAAACTGGTGCAAGCATTCCTTTCATTGCATCTTGTACATCATCTAATGCTTGATAAATTACAGAATATTGTTTTATTTCTACTCCTTCTTTTTCTGCTAATTGTTTAGCAGCTCCAACAGGTCTTACATTAAAAGCAATTATGATTGCTTTTGCAGCTTTTGCAAGTTGAACATCTGATTCTGTAACACCACCTGCAATTGAGTGAATAACTTTTACTTTAACTTCATCATTAGATAATTTTTCAAGTGATGATTTCATTGCTTCTGCTGTACCTTGTACATCAGTTTTAACAATAATATTAAGTTGTTTTAAGTCTTCACTTTCCATTTTTTCAAATAGATTATCTAGAGTTACTACATCATTATTTGCAATAGATTTTTCTCTTGAAGCTAGTTTTCTTTGTTCTATTAAGTGTTTAGCAGTTTTTTCATCTTTAACTTCATAGAATATATCTCCTGCTTCTGGAACTTCAGTTAAACCGGTAATTTCAACTGGTGTAGATGGGCCTGCCTCTTTTACTCTTTTTCCTTTATCATTCTTCATTGTTCTTATTTTACCCATTGCATTTCCAACTATTATTCTATCTCCAACATTTAAAGTTCCTCTTTGTACTAATACTGATGCAACTGGACCTTGAGCTTTATCTAATCTTGCTTCTATTACAGCACCTTTTGCTTGTTTATTAGGATTAGCTCTTAAATTAAGCATATCTGCTTCTAGTAATACCATTTCTAGTAAATTATCTATATTAATATGTTTTAAAGCTGAAATAGGTACATAAATTGTATCTCCACCCCATTCTTCTGGAACTAAGTCATATTTCATAAGTTCTTGTTTTACTCTATCTGGGTTTGCACCTGGAAGATCTATTTTATTTATTGCAACTATGATTGGTATTTCTGCAGCTTT
>CAWVEX010000030.1:0-12408 GCA_963928415.1 Bacillota bacterium
TATTTGTAGTACTGAGAGCTAAAGCCGAAGACTAGCGGTTATAAATAAGGTAGTGGGAGAGCTCTTACTTTGAACATTGAAAAGAAATTAAAAATAAAGATAAAAAGTAGACTATATTAAGATGTTTTGAATATGGTCTACTTTTTTCTTAATTTTAAGTTTAAATGATTTAAATAATTGCCGAAAAAAGTAGATGAAAAAACTAAATATGAGTGAAGAAGAAATTTGCAAAATTTTAGGCATAACTAAAGAAGAATTAGAAAAATTAGATGTATAAAAATTATATAATTACAATGTATAAAAATAATGAAAATATATTGCTAGCAATTATGAATTTTATATAAAAAACTTGAATAATTTACATACTATGTGATATCATTAGTATGTAAATTTTTTATGAGAAGGATGGATAATATGAAAAACGAAAGAGGAATAACTCTAATTTCATTAACTATAGCAATTGTTGTAATTTTTATTCTTTCAGGTGTAGTAATATATAGTGGTTTATTTGAAGATGGAGGTATAATTAACAAAGCTAAAGAGGAAACTTTAAAACAACAAGAAATGGTACAAAATGAAGAGGATAAAAAAGAAACTGTTATGCAAAACATAGAAGAAGAATGGGGAATTGGATAATGCATAAATTTTTTGTTAATGACAATCAAATTAATAATGAATCTATAAAAATAATTGGAGAGGATTATAACCATATAGCAAATGTTCTTAGAATGAAAAATGGACAGAAAATATTAGTTACAAATAAATCAACTAATGAAAATTTTGATTGCATAATAAAGGATATTAATTCTAAAGAAGTTATATGTAATATAATTGATTTAAATACTAAAAATGTTGAAATGAATGTTAATGTAGATATATTCCAAGGACTTCCTAAAGCAGATAAAATGGAATTTATTATACAAAAATGTGTAGAATTAGGCGTACATAAAATAATTCCAGTTAATATGAAGTATTGTGTTGCAAAAATAAAAGATGAAGATAAGAAAAATGAAAGATGGAATAAAATATCTGAGGTTGCATCAAAACAATGCAAAAGAAATATAATTCCTAAAATAGATAAGTCTATTAATATAAATGAGCTATATAGTCTTATTCAAAATTACGATTTAGCTATTTTAGCATATGAAAATGAGGATAATATAACAATTAAAGATATACTAAAAGAACATAAAGATATAAAAAGTATAGCAGTTATAGTTGGACCTGAAGGTGGACTAAGCCCTGAAGAGGTTAAAGGATTAATAAAAGCTGGAGCAAAAGTAGTTTCTTTAGGAAACAGGATATTAAGAACAGAAACTGCACCTATTGCTATGCTTAGTATGATTATGTATGAATATGAATTATAGTCTTAGAAGGGAGAAATTATGCGTAAAACAAGTTCTGATGAAAATGATAAAAAGTCTAAAGTAGTTGAAGATAAGGAAAACAATGTTAAAGATATGAAGCAAGTAAATAAAGAAAATGAAAAGGTAGAAAATAAAAAAGAAAAAGATGCAAAGCCAAATGTTAATAAAAAGAAAAGTGAAACTATTAAGGAAAAAGAAAATAATTCAAAAGAAAGATTAGTTTCTAATAATAGAATTTTAGAGATTTCTAAAGAGGCAAAAGATAATTTAAATTTACAAAAAAAGAATAACAAAGAAGAAAAAGCATTACTAAAAGAAGAAAATATAGATAGTGAAAAATTAGAAAAGATTAAAGATGAAATAAAAAAGAGTAAAAAAGAAAGCAAAGAAAAAATAAAAAATTCTAATTTAAGAAAAAGTCTTATTAGAAATTGTTTAATTGCAATTATAATTACTATATATTTTCTATTTATTGATTTAGGAATAAATTCAATTTCTATAACAGTATATACTCTAGATTTAAAAACTTTTTCAATATTTATTGCTATAATTGCAATAGTTATATTTGAAAAAGCATATAAAAAAGATGAAAATTATTTAGCTATTCATGGAATTGAAATGTGCTTAGTTGGTATTGAAACCCTTTTATTACTTCAGTTATATTCAGCTGGTAATGAATATTTTAATTATGTTTTATTAGGTATAACCTTGGGAATGATAGCATATTATTTGCTAAAATGCTTGGCATTATTTATTAGATATAAAATTAAAGGAAAGTAATTTTTTAGCTTAAATATTTTAGATATAATTTATTTTTAAGAATATAAGTATATAAAATTTACTGTAAAATACTGGACTTATTTGACTTTTTGTAGTAAAATAATATTTATACGAATATAACATTACATAATAATTTTAGATATATTAACAAACTTTTTGAAAGGAGGATAATCTAATTATTTAATTAGATTAAAGTAAAAAAATGTTAGTTAAACCAACAGTACCAGAATTATTAAAAAAAACAAAAAAGAATAGATATAGCTTAGTTATAGCTACAGCTAAAAGAGCTAGACAAATATCAAAGGGTAGTAAACCTATGACAAAGGATGATGATATCTCACCTATAAGCTTAGCAGCAGATGAGATTGGTGAAGGAAAAGTAGTTATTTATGATGAAAATCAATGGGAAGAAGAACAAGAAAAAATGCAAGAAGAAAAAAATAGCCTTGATGCTAATAAATCTGAAGAAGACGATGAAAAGGAAGATTAATTTTAATTGTATAAATAAATATGTATTGACAATAATTATATAAAAGCAGTAGTAAAAGGGGTTAAAATGGAAAAAAAGCATATAATTTCTCTTACTGGCGATTTAGCCAGTGGCAAGGGTGAGACTTCAAAAATATTAATTGAAAAATTAGGTTATGGTATTTATCGTAATGGTCAATATTTTAGAAAATTAGCTAAAGAAATGAATATGAGTGTTACAGAATTTAATATTTATGTAGAAAATCATCCAGAGATAGATAGACAAATTGAAAATAGTGCTGCAGAATATGCAAAATGCAATGATAATTTTATCATAGATGCAAGACTTGGATGGTATGCTGTGCCTGAATCTTTTAAAGTTTATTTAAAAGTAGATATAGATGTTGCTGCTAAAAGAGCTTTTAATGATGCAGATAGAAAAGACACAGAAAGCTTTGAAACTTTAGAAGAGCAAAAGCAAGATATGATAAAAAGAGCTAACCTAGAAAAAGAAAGATATTTTCACCTATATGGAATAAGACAAGGCGATATATCTAATTATGATTTAATTGTAGATACAACATATATAACACCTGAAGAAGTTGCAAATACAATTATTGAAGGCTATAATAGATGGCTAAAAAAATAAAAAAATAATATAAAAAATAAAGTAAAGGGGGAATTTTATTTATTCTGCCCTTTTTTATTTGGAGAATAAATAAAAAAATAAATATGAAAATACAAGAAATAAATTTAGGTGAATTAAATTATCCATATTTACTATCTCAAATATATGACCCACCTAAAAGATTATATGTTATAGGAAATATAGAAATATTAAGAGAAAAGTGCATAGCAATTGTTGGTTCAAGGCTTGCTAGTAATTATGGCAAAAAAGTTGCTAAAGATTTAGCATACAATTTAAGTAAAAACAATATAATTACAGTAAGTGGACTTGCAAGAGGAATAGACTCATTTTGCCATAAAGGAAGTATTGAAGCAAATTCTAGAACTATAGCAGTAGTAGCACATGGATTAGATATGATATATCCAAAAGAAAATAGAAATCTTGCTATTAATATTTTAGACTGTGGAGGAGCAATAGTTAGTGAATATAAAATAGGAATGAAGCCTCTTAAGAAAAATTTTGTAGAAAGAAATAGAATAATTAGTGGGCTATGCCAAGATATTGTTGTTATAGAAGCTAAAAAAAAGAGCGGATCACTTATTACAGCCAATTTTGCACTTAATGAAGGTAGAAATGTTTATGCAGTACCAGGCAACATAGATAATGAAAATTCAGAAGGAACAAATGAACTTATAAAAAGTGGAGCAAGTGTTTTAACAAATTATTTAGATTTATTAAATTAGCTTAGATATTTTATCTAAAGATTATAAAAAAATTAATAAAAATATAAGATTTTATTAAGCCAAAATAATTGGTCAAAACATTGTATTATTTGTAAATTTGTAATATAATAATGTCCAAGTAGTTTTGTCTAAAATATGTTTATAAATATAAGAATAAACATATTATAAGAGGAGGTAGTAAATGGGAAATAATAAAAAGAAAAATACAAATTCTAATAAGACAAAAGACGCTACAAAAGCAAGTAACAAAAATTCATCAAATACAACAAATAAAAGTGTGACTAAGGAAAATAAAAATGTTACAAAGCTTAATCCAAAAAAAGATAAGGATATTAAAAAATTGGAAAAACAAAAAAGAAAGCAAGACAAAAAGAAAAATAGAAAACATCCTAAATTATGGCTTGCATTTAAAATCTTTATAATCATAATATTATTACTAATTATTGCTGGTATTGCAGCTTTTTCTGCAATCTTCTTTAGTGATAAATGGGCTATTACAAAAGAACAATTATTAAGTGATAGTGGGCTTAAGATTGTAGATCAAAATGGTAATGAAATTACTACTCTTACAGGAGATGAAATAAGTAAAAAAGTTACTCTTTCAGAAATGGGAAAAATTCCAGATGCTTTTATTGCAATTGAAGATAAAAGATTTTATGAACACGGTGGAGTAGATATAATAAGAACTACAAAAGCAATATTAAATTATGGGATTTCTATTATTACAGGAGGAGATTCATCATTTGGTGGAAGTACAATAACTCAGCAGTTAGTTAAAATTACTATGAATGATGATGCAAGAGGAGGCTTAGCCGGAATCGAAAGAAAAATAAGAGAATGGTCTAGAGCTTTGCAAGTAGAAAAAATGCTTACTAAAAATGAAATCTTAGAGAGATATTTAAACAGAATTTATCTTGGTTCATCAGGAGGATTAGAAGTAAGAGGTGTTGAATCAGCAGCAAATTATTATTTTAGTAAATCTGCTTCTGAATTAGATATTGCACAAGCTGCGTTTTTAGCAGGAATAAACCATTCACCAAATAGTTATGATCCATTTAATGAAGAAACAGATAATTCAGAAAAAATTAAATCAAGAACAAAAACTGTTCTATATCAAATGAAAGACCAAGGAAAAATCTCAGAGGAAGAATACAATAATGCAGTTTCCGAGGTAGATAATGGATTAGCATTTACTAAAGGTTCTGCATCAAATGGAAATAGTTCACTTTCATATCATGATTCAGCTACAATAAATCAAGTTGCAAAAGAAATATCAGAAAGTGAAGATATATCATATTCTGAAGCAAGAGAAATGCTTATAAACAGTGGATATACAATTTATTCAACTGTAGATACTGCAATACAATCAGCAATGGAAGAAGAGTTTAAGGATTCTTCACACATTATAAAAGCTAATGGTCAAACAATTCAATCAGCTATGGTAATGATAGAACCATCAACAGGTTATGTTGTAGCAGAAGTTGGAGGTCTAGGCGAAAATCAAGATACATTAGGACTAAATAGAGGTGTAGATAGTGCAAGGCAACCAGGTTCATCATTCAAACCTTTAGTTACAGTAGCTCCAGGTTTAGAAAATGGCGTTATTACAGCAGCAACCCTATTTGACGATAGCCCAACAGATTTCCCAACTGCATCAGGAAAATATTCTCCTAAAAATGACAGTAATAGTTATTTAGGAATAGCCAATATGAGAAAAATAATAAAAAGGTCATCAAATGTACCAGAAGTTAAACTATTACACATACTTGGCATAGATAAGTCAGTAGAATTTTTATCTAAAATAGGTATAGATGTACCAGAAGAAAATCAAGGTTTATCAATGGCATTAGGAACACCATCTGTTACACCACTTCAAATGGCTGCAGGCTTTGCAATGCTTGCTAATGGAGGTGTATATATAACACCAACATTTTACACAAAAGTTGTTGACCAAAATGGAAATACAATAATGGAAGCAAGTCAAGAAAAAGCAAGAGTTATATCAGAAGGTAATGCATATATAGAAACATCAATACTAGAAGGCCCAGTTCAATCAGGTGGTACTGCATCAGCATTTGCAGGATATTTAGGTAATATGGCAGTAGCAGGTAAAACAGGTACTACAGATTCTAAAAATGATAGATGGTTTTGTGGATATACACCATATTATGCTGCAGCTTGTTGGTATGGTTATGACCAACTTCAACCAGTTGGAACATCTGGAAGTAACCCAGCTGCAAGAATTTGGTTCCCAGTTATGAAAGCAGCAATTGCAGACAAAGAAGTTAAAGACTTTGAGAAGCCAGACAATATAGTATCTGCTAAAATTTGCTCAGATAGTGGTAAAAAAGCAACAGATAAATGTAAAAACACATATACTGAAATATTTGTAGAAGGAACAGTACCAGAAGATTGCGATGGTCATACAACTCTTACTATATGTAAAGAAACAGGTAAAATAGCAACAGAATTTTGCCCAGATACTGAAGAAAAGGTCTATACAGAAAAAATAGATACTGAAAAAGCAGGAAACTGGACTACACATAGCAGAAGTAACACAACAGAGCCACCAACAGAAGTATGCAATGTTCATACAAAGGCAGAAGAGATAGATGTTCCAAATGTAGTTGGAAAAACACAAACAGAAGCTAAGAAGTCTTTGGAGGCAGCAGGATTTAAAGTAAAAATATTACAAAATGAAGATAGTAGTAAAGCAAAAGGCATAGTATTAAAACAAAGTGCTACTAAAGCTGCAAAAGGTGCTGAAATTGTAATAACAGTAAATAATTATAATGGGGGAAATGCAGGTTCAAGTGGAAATAAACCTACTAATACAGCAGGAGAAAATAAACCATCAAATACTGTTACAGGAGGAAATACTGCAGTAGGTAATACTACTGTAGAAAATAAAACAAAAGAAAATTAAGCAAAAGTATATTTATAAGAAAGAATATGCCAAAAGCATATAAAGAGGAATAAATAATTGAAAATACAATTATATAATACATTAACACATTCAAAACAAGAATTTAAGCCAATTGATTCAAAAGAAGTTAAAATATATAGCTGTGGACCTACTGTCTACAGCTATGCCCACATTGGCAATTTTAGAACTTATGTATTTGTAGATAGTTTACGTAGAGTTTTAAAATATAATGGATATAATTTAAAACATGTTATGAACATAACAGATGTAGGACATTTAACTTCTGATGCAGATACAGGTGAAGATAAAATGGAAAAGGCTGCACGAAAAGAAGGTAAAAATCCATATGAAATTGCTGAATTCTATACTAAAGCATTTATGGAAGATATGCATAAACTTAATATAGATATGCCGAATATTATCTCAAAAGCTACAGATAATATACCTGAAATGATTGAAATGGTTAAGGACATTATAAAAAATGGATATGCATATGAAACTAGTAAGGGAATATATTTTGATGTTAGTAAATTAGATAAATATCCAGTGCTTTCAAATAATAAGTTAGAAGGTCAAGAAGCAGGAGCAAGAATAGAAGTTGACCCTGAAAAGAGAAATCCTTATGATTTTGCAATATGGATAAAAGCTCCAGAAAATCATATGATGAAATGGGATAGCCCTTGGGGATTATCTTATCCAGGATGGCATTTAGAATGTTCAGCAATGGGAAGAAAGTTTTTAGGAAATCATTTTGATATACATACAGGAGGAATTGACCATATTCCTATACATCATGAAAATGAAATAGCTCAAAGCAAAGGAGCTAATGGAGAAATACCAGCAAATTATTGGATGCATTGTGAGTTCTTATTAGTAGATGGTGGAAAGATGTCTAAATCTTTAGGAAATATATATACTTTAAAAGACTTACAAGAAAAAGGTATTGAGCCACTAGCATATAAAATGTTTTGCTTTTCAGCACATTATAGAAATAAACTTAACTTTACATTTGAGGGTGTTAAATCATATCAAAAAGCTTTAGAAAGATTAAGAAGCGGTTATGAAAAGCATTTACTAGGTAATAAAAAAGTAGATGATTTAAAATTACAAGAATATGAAGAAAGATTTCATAAGGCAATAAATGATGATTTAAATATGCCTCTTGCAATGAGTATTGTTTGGGAAGTTATAAGAGAGGAAAATAAATCTATTGAATATGCTAAGCTTATTGAAAAATTTGATGAAGTTCTTGGTTTAGATATAAAAAATTATAAAAACTATCAAAAAGAAATAGAAATACCTGATGAGGTAAATGAGCTAATTGAAAAAAGAAATATAGCACGTAAAGAAAAAAATTGGGCTGAATCAGATAAATTAAGAGATGAAATTAAAAAAATGGGATATAATGTAAAAGATACAGCAAATGGAGTAGAAATATCAAAAATAGATTAATTATTCTTAAAGCTTGCATATTAATATGTGCAAGCTAAAGATATAATTTGCTTTATTATTTAGGAGGCAGTAAATGGAAAAAGAAATAAGATTATCATTTTTTAGAAGATTAAAAATGAGCATATTCGATTTTGATAAATATCATATAATTGCAAGTGAAGGTCTTGGAAGAGCGATGATGTACTTAGTAAAATTAATGGTATTATTCGCTATAATTATGTCCGCATCTACAATGATTAGATTTTCTCAATTATTAGATCAAGGAATAGATTATGTAAAAAATAATATTCCTAATTTCTATTTTCAAGATAATAAATTTAATTTAGATAGCCAAGATGATGTATCTATAGAAAATCATGAATATATGGATTTTAAAGTTATTTTGACAAATTCAGAAACATATAGTGAAGATGAAATAAAAGATTTTGATGGACTAGCTATTGTGTTTACAAAAAATAACATTTTAATTAAGCAACAAAATAGTACAAGCATTTTAACTAAGGACTATGAAGAATTATCTGATACAATAGACTTTAATTCAATTAATAAAGATTATTTAATAAATATGACTCAAGGTGAAAATGCTTATACAATTATGGCAAATATTTTTGCAGTAGTATTTATAACAACATTTTTAACATATTTTTTAACTGCTATATTAGATACAATAGCATTATCTCTTTTAGGATTTATAGTTAGTAGATTAATTAGAATGCCTTTTAAATATGGTGCTTTATATAGCTTAAGTATTTCTGCAATTACATTATCTGTAATATTAAATGCAGTTTATTTAATCGTAAATATGTTTACAGGATTTGTAATCCCATATTTCCAAATAATGTACACATTAATTTCTTATGTATATTTAATAGCAGCACTTTTAATTATGAGGTCAGAAATAATTAAGAAAAAGGTTCAAATTCAAATACAAATAATGAATAAGAATTATAATCCTGAAGAATTACAAAATCAGGATAAGAAAAATGAAAAAGAGCAAAATAAAGATGAAAAAGATAATTCTAAAGATTCTGGTAATAAAGAAGAAAAGGATACAAATAGTAAAACTCCAGAATTAAAAAATAATAAAGATAATCCTGAACCACAGGCAAATTTTAAAACAGATAATAATTAAAATATAAAGGAAGGAAAAAATAATGGCAGACAAGAACAAAAAGAAACCTAATGATAATAAATTAAAGAAAATACTATTTATGCTAATACCAATTGTATTAGCATTAGCAATAGTATTTACTCTTATGATAATTCAAAATAATCAAGAAAATGATGAATTAGAAGTACCATATACACAGTTAATACAAGATATAGATGCAGGTAAAATAGAATCAATTGAAATGACAGTTGGAAGCACATCTGTAAAATTAAAATATAAAGGAGAAGAAGAAAAAAAGCATGCAATAGTTCCAAGTACACAAGCATTTGTAGAATTAATACAAGATAAAATGCAAGACGGTAATGAAAATAATAATGTAGAACTTGTTCAAAAACCAAGAAATGCTCTTTTATCTTTTTCAGAGGGATTGGTTTCAATTCTTCCAACTTTAATATTAGTAATACTTGTAATATTAATATTTCAAATGCAAGGTTTAGGAGATAAAGGTAAAGTATATGACCCAGATGTATCTAAAGATAAAATTACATTTAAAGATGTTGCAGGTTTAGATGAAGAAAAATCTGAAATGATGGAAATAGTTGAATTCTTAAAAAATCCTGAGCAATATACTAAAATGGGAGCAAAAACTCCAAGAGGAGTACTTCTTTGTGGTAAACCTGGTACTGGTAAAACATTAATTGCAAAAGCAATAGCAGGTGAAGCAAATGTACCATTTATATCTATGAGTGGTTCAGAATTTGTTGAAATGTTTGCAGGTCTTGGTGCATCTAGAGTAAGAAGATTATTTGAAAGAGCAAAAAAGATTTCACCTTGTATAATCTTTATAGATGAAATTGATGCAATCGGTTCTAGAAGAGCAAGCAACAATGGAGCAGATAGTGAAAACAACCAAACATTAAACCAATTATTAGTTGAAATGGATGGCTTTGATTCAGACCAATCAATTATAGTAATTGCAGCTACTAATAGACCTGAAATGCTAGATGAAGCATTGCTTAGACCTGGTAGATTTGATAGAACTATAACAATAGGACTTCCAGATATAAGAGGAAGAGAAGAAATATTAAAAATTCATAGCAAAAATAAAAAAATAGCAGAAGATGTAGATTTTAAATCAATAGCAGGAGATACAGCAGGATTTACTGGAGCAGAACTAGAAAATATCTTAAATGAAGCTGCAATAATTGCTACTAATAAAAAGCATGATGCAATAGATAATCAAGATATTGATGATGCAGTTAAAAAAGTAACAGTAGGTCTTGAAAAACATAATAGAGTAGTATCAGATAAAGATAAAAAATTAACTGCTTACCATGAAGCAGGACATGCAGTTGTAAGTAGATATCTAGAAACTCAAAAAGATATTAAAGAAGTATCAATAATACCAAGAGGAGTAGCTGGTGGATATACAATGTATAAAACTAATGAAGATAAATTCTATGTATCAAAAACAGAAATGGAAGAAAAATTAATTTCACTTCTTGGTGGTAGAGCAGCTGAAAAAGTAGCTTTAAATGATATTTCAACTGGGGCTAGTAATGATATTGAAGTTGCAATGAAAATTGCAAGAGATATGGTAACAGTTTATGGTATGAGTGATAGAATTGGCCCTATGTCAATGAACTTAGAAAAAGATCCATATCAAATTCAATTACTAGGAAATAACTTAGAAGATCAAATAGGAAAAGAGGTAAAAGATATTCTAGAAGATGCTTATGAAAAAGCACAAAGAATACTTGCAATTCATAGAGATAAATTAGATGCAGTAGCTTCAAAATTACTAGAAAAAGAAGTAATTAATGAACAAGAATTTGAAGAAATATTTCAAAATGCATAATTTTACGTTGGGAACGGACCTTTTTGTAAAAAAAGTAGTAAAATGTGTGAAAATACAATACAAAAGCAAAGTAGACATAACATTTTACAAAAAGGTCTGTCCCAAAAGTAAAAAAAGAGGTATTAATGGAAGAAATTTTTAACAGATTAGAATTATTAATTGGAAAAGAAAAGGTAGAATATTTACATAAAAAAACTGTAGCAATATTTGGATTAGGTGGAGTTGGTTCTTATGTAGTAGAAGGCTTAGCTCGTTCAGGTATAGCAGGCTTTATTTTAATTGATGGAGATAAAGTAGATATTACAAATCTAAATAGACAAATTATAGCTACAACAAAAACAATAGGAATGAATAAAGTTGATGTAGAAGAAGAAAGGATAAAAGAAATTAATCCAAATGCTAAAGTTATAAAATTTGCTGAATTTGTAACAGGAATTAATAATAGTATTAATGATAATCTAAATGAAAATGAGAATATAATTAAGAATGATAAATTATCAGAAAATAATTTAGAGCTTTTTAAAACTATTAAAGATGCAGATTACATAGTAGATGCAATAGATACAGTTTCTAGCAAAATTAGAATTATAGAATTTGCTAAAGAAAATAATATTCCAGTGATTTCGGCATTAGGTACCGGAAATAAATTAGATCCAACAAAACTAAAACTTGCAGATATATATGATACTAAAATATGTCCTTTAGCAAAAGTAATGAGAAAAGAACTTAAAAAAAGAAACATATCTTCTTTAGATGTAGTTTATTCAGAGGAAGAGCCCGTTAAAATAATAGATGTAGATAAAAGCAATAAAAATTCAAAAGAAAATGATGGTATAAGTAAAATAAAAAAGATAGGAAGCATTGCTTTTGTTCCATCTGTTGCAGGATTACTTATTAGCTATAAAGTAATAAGTGAATTATTAAAATAATAACAGGTAAATTAAATATAAAAATTAAACCACAGATTGAATTAAAAATCTGTGGTTTATTTATTTATAAATATACTTCCGGCTTGCCGGTAGTAACGAAGGCTTTAGCTATGTAGTAGACAAAACTCCCTTCAAGATATAAAATC
>CAWVEX010000031.1:0-9020 GCA_963928415.1 Bacillota bacterium
GATTTTATATCTTGAAGGGAGTTTTGTCTACTACATAGCTAAAGCCTTCGTTACTACCGGCAAGCCGGAAGTATATTTATAAATAAAAAGAATCCTAAAATTAATTAGGATTCCTTAAGAGTAACTCATGTGATTTTCGAAAATCATTTATAATTTTCATTAAACTTTTTTCCAAAGTACATCTAAGCCATCTTTTTCAATAACTTTTTCGTCCTTTTTGCTTGATTTGGTCTTCTTGTCTTTAACAGATTTAGATGCTTCTACTTGAATTCTATCAAGCCAAATGAAGAATAAGAATGAAATAAATATGAATATTTCATCTACTGCAATTGATACAGCAAATGGTGTAATACTTGTAACATCATTTATTGCTGATAATTCAATTGTATGTCCAACCAATATTGCTAAAAAGACTAATAGAACAATACATGGAATTGTGTTTTTCTTATATTGTTGAGCTAAAAAAGCACATAAAAGAACTAAAACAAGTGCAACTACAACATGTATTGGATTTGTAAAATTAATTATTGGCATAAATCTTTCCTCCTTTGTTTTAATTTATATTTATAATATATTATTTTTATATAATTTTCAATACATTTTATATTAAATTTATGTTACAAATCTGTTACAAAATTATATAAAAAATATATAAATATATTTATATTAAAGTTTTATATTTATAAATAAAATAAATTTTTATTTAAGTTTCTTTTCTATAAAATCTGCTAATTCTCTTGCTTTTTTAGTAATATATTCTTGGTCTTCACCTTCTATCATAACTCTAACTAGAGGTTCAGTTCCTGATGCTCTAATTAAGACTCTACCATTACCTGAAAATTCTTTTTCTAATATTTCTATTTTTTCTTTTATTTCAGGATCTTTATCAAAGTCATATTTTTTATCTGAAGAAACTTTTGCATTTATTAAAACTTGTGGATATATTTTAATTATTTTAGCTAATTCTGATATTGGCTTTTTCTCACTTAATGCTACTTTTAAAAGCATTAATGAAGTTAAAATTCCATCACCTGTTGGGTTATAATCTAAGAAAATAATATGACCTGATTGTTCTCCACCTAAATTATATCCATTTTCAAGCATATTTTCTAGAACATATCTATCCCCTACTTTGGTTTGAACAAAATTTAAATTATTTTGTTCACAATATTTCTTCATACCAAGATTACTCATAACAGTTGCAACTATAGTATCTTTTGATAGCTTACCTTCTTTTTTTAATGCTTTTGCTACAATTGCCATTATAATATCTCCATCAATTTCTTTTCCATTTTCATCAACAGCTAAGCATCTATCTCCATCACCATCATAAGCTATACCTAAATTGCATTTATTTGCAATAACAAACTTTTTAAGCATATCTAAATGGGTAGACCCACAGTTTTCATTAATGTTTGTTCCATTAGGTGTATTATTTAATATATAATGTTTAATTCCAAGAGCTGTATATACTTTATCTGCTATAACAGAAGTTGCACCATTTGCAGTATCTATTGCTACTGTAAAACTATCTTTATCTAAAGCTTCAAAATCATCTTCAAAAGTTTTTCTAAAGAAATATAAGTATTCATCTAATAAATCTTCTCTATTTTCAGAAACACCTATTTTACTACTTTCTGCTATAAGTTCATTAATTTTATCTGAATCTAAAACTTCTTCTATTTCTTCTTCAATACTATCTGGAATTTTCATTCCTTTATTACTAAAGTATTTAACGCCATTAAATTCATATGTATTATGTGATGCAGAAATAACTACACTAGCATCAGCTTTTAATTTTTTTGTTAGATATGCAATACCTGGTGTTGGTATTACTCCAACTAGTTTTACATTTGCTCCATAACTTAAAAATCCTGCTGTCATAGCACTTTCAATAAGAGTTCCAGATATTCTAGTATCTCTTCCAATTAATATTGTTGGTGCATGATTTGTATGTTTAGACAATACATATGCCCCTGCCTTTGCAACTTTATATACTAATTCTGGTGAAAGCTCAGTATTAGCAATTCTTCTAATTCCATCTGTTCCAAAATATTTCATATTATTCCTCCTAAATTTCATTTAAGTTTTTTAAAGGATATACTTACAAACCTAAGATTCATATTTTAGATATAATTATTAAACATCAAAAACTTTAATATAATATGGCTTAATATCTGTTAATATATCTTTAATCCATAAAATGCTTCCGTCTTGAAGAGTAAATTTAATATTTGGGAAAGTCTTAATCATCTTTTCATCTGAAAAAACTTTGTCTACAAAATCCTTTAATCCAGGATTATTTTGATAAATATCTAAATACTCTTCGTAATAATTTTCAACACCTTGAACATCTAAATTGTTATTGTAAATAATTCTTGTCTCAAACATTTTAAGTGCAAAACTGGTAAGCAAAAAATCTATTCCCATAAATATTATTATAATAACCGTTAATATATGTAATATTTTTATAGGTATTTTTTCAATTATTGCATCAACAGTTGGATTAATAACCTTATTTAAGCAAATTGTTAAAAATCCCCAGAAGATAGAAAATAATACGCATATTCTTCCATTTATATTAAGCGGATAATTTGAATAATCCCACCATTTTATATTAAATAAAATTTCACCAATCCAGCTTACTATATATTCAACAGCAGACCCTATTATAAATCCAGCAATAAATAAAGTCCAATTATTTTTTTTAGCTGATTTTGGAATACAAAGTAAACATATAGCTCCTAGACCATATATACAGCAAAATGGTCCATAAAGCATACTTTGTCTGCTTTCTATTACACCTTTAGTTAATAATCCATATAAAGTTTCTACTATAAAACCTAGTATACTATAAATTATAAAATATTCAAATATTTGCCAAAGTGAATAATCTGGAAATATCTTTCTTGTCTTTTTTAAATCTTTTTTTACATTTTTAGTTTTATCAATATTATCTTCATTTATTTTATTATTTATTTCTTTTTCTAATATTTGCATATAAATATCCTTTCAATGCTAAATTTATTAATACATATATTTTTTATTCTAATTATTGTTTTTAGTTAATCTTGATTTTATAGAGTTTACTATGCTTTTTATAAAAATCCAGTTATTTAATAAACTATAAACAATTGCAATTATAAGGGCTATTACATTAATTGACCATAACAGAATAGTATTATTACTTATTTGAGGTATATATTTAGCATAATATGCTAAGCAAATTATAACTAAAAAAAGCATTGGACCTTGCCATTTTAATTCTTTTAATTTAATATATTTTTTAAGCTTATTTTTTCTATAAAAATATACTATTAAATTTGCAATTAAAGTTGAAAAACATGCTGCATAAATTTCAAAAGTATTAACTAATATTAAGTCTATAACTAAATTTATAATTGCTGCAACTAAAGTAGTTGTCCCCATTATCTTAGTATCTTTATACGCTGAAAATATTCCTCCATAAAAGCTAGATAAATTTGAATAATATGTTGCTATCATTATAATTGGAATATAAATATATGCTTCATTATATGAAGAATCTATAAATATTGGGAATGCAAATGGCATTACAGCAATTAAGCAAATTGTAACTGCATATAGAAATCTCTTAGCATCATGGTATATACTATTATAATATTGATTTTTATTTTCTTCTTTTACAATTTTTGCAGCAGATTCTTTCCAAGCAGTATAAAAATATCCATATAATACATTTATAATATTAGGAAATTTATTTGCCATAGCATATATACCATTTGCTGCTGAGCTAACTAATTGCGTAAGTATTATTCTATCTGACATATTTATAATACTCCAAGAGATGCTATTTGGTACCAATGGTATAGAGTATTTTATCATATCTTTCATTAAAGGTCTATCTATTTTTCCTATATATTTTGGAAGTTTCAATATTCCTAAAATAACTACTGCAGTAAAGCTATTGGCAATTGTATTTGCCCATAAAAGGCCCTCTGCTCCAGCTTTTAATGCTAAAATAAATACAACATTAAGTATAATTGTAGATATACCTAAAATAAAATTAGATATAGAATATAACTTTATTTTACCAAGACCCCTAGATAAAGCATTACTTAAGCCTATTAATATATTAGATATAACAAATGTAATAATTGCAGTAATATACATTGGTGTATAGTCAGTTCCAAATCCCATAACAAGTGCTGCTAAAATTGTAAATATAACTGTACCAAAAAAAGTATATATAATCGTTTGAGTAATTATCTTTTTCCTTTGAACTTTACTATCAGCATCAATTAAATATCTAAACATTGATTCTTCCATAAGTAAAGTAATTATAGGACATAAAAATATAGATAATGTACAAACAAAATCATAATTACCATATTCAGATGGATGTAGCTGAGATGTATATAAAGGCAAAAGTAAATATGAAATAATCTGTGTACTTAATTTACCTATTGCAATTATTATTGTATTTTTCATTAATTGTTTCTTTTGGTTCATTTTGCTCCTCTGTTTAATCTTTTTTATTTTTTGTAAGTCTTAAAATTTCTTCATCAAGATGATTTACAAAATTTTTATTATTACTTATAAATTGTTTTGGCTTAAAATTCTTAGCCTCTTTAATTTTGCTTTTAAGCTCGGAAAAATCTATTAAAGGTATTATATACCCATCTTTTGAAAAAGTCTCTAATATTTGAAGCTGATGATCATTAACATGTTCTCCATACTTTTTTAGTCTTGGCGCTACAATCATAGTTTTATTATTGCTAAGACCATAAATTATAGTTCCAACTCCTGCATGTGTTATAACTATTCTTGCCTCTTTCATGTATTTATTAAATTCATCTTGCGATAAAAATTTATGTATCTCCATTTTATTGGAAGTAAAATCAGTACTTCCTATTTGTGCAATTATTTTTTCATCAATATCTATTTTTTCTACTGCTTCTAATAATCTTGGAAAATGTTTATCTTGAGTTCCAAGTGTTACGAAAATCACTTTAATTCCTCCATATTTTAATAAATCCAACCCCAATATACAGCTTTAGGATATAGTTTTTTCATCTCTTCCCATTGTACTACAAAAGTATTTGCAATAGGATAGACTAATCTTCCTGCAAGTGTTTTAGAATTTCTATTTGCAAATGTTTCTATCCATATTACTTTACTACCAAAAAGCCTTGCAATATAACACATTAAAACAGCAGTATGAGTTCCTGTTGTAACTACTACTTTTGGATGTAATTTAAAATATAAATATAAACTTTTGAAAAAGTTAAATAATAATATAAAAAAGTATTTAAAAGGTGTTTTTCTTGTTCCATATTTAAGAAAGTATACCTTTCCTGGATATTTTTCCTCTAAATCTTTATCTGATTCTGTTTTCTCAGTTACAATTGAATAATCATATTTTTCAAAATCAAGTTTAAGTAGCTCGCTTAAATGCCCTCCCATACTTGATATAAACATTACTTTTGTCATTAAATTAAACCTTTCAATTACTTTATAAATTTTATTTACAAAGGTATTATACATAAATTTTTATTAATTTTCAACACTAGTAAAAGATTTTATTTAAGTAGTAATAAATATTACATTTTTATAAATGCTCTAATCTTTTTTATTATTACTTTAAATTTAAAATGCTATTGATAATTCTTGTATCTTCAATCTTATTTATTCCAAAACATTTCTTTCCTAAATCTTTTATTGATGCACCTAAATGATACATTTCTACATTATCTATTATAATGAAGCGGTCATGAAATTTATCTGCATATCTATAATTAAACTATAGGCATCAAATATTTGACCATCGAAAAAGATTCTTTGCTTAATATTGTCTTCTAATTGTAGTTTATTAAAAATATTGTCAAACTTTTTGTCATGTTCAATTAATTTATACTCTACGCTTGTTAATCTTTCAAATATATTACCATTTTGCATTAAAAATTTTCGCATTTCTACAAATGCGTTCATAATATTAATACTTACTTGAATTGCTATTTCATTTTTCAATAAGCCAGAAAGCATCGCAATTCCTTGCTCTGTAAATACATATGGTAAATATTTACGGTGTTTTCCTCTATTTGACTCTATGTTTAAGGTCGCAATTTGCGACCTTAAAGAAAAATCAGTATTATTATTTTGTTCAGTTGTCACAAATTTTGATTTTATCATTTCATATTCATTAGTATTTAATTGAAAACAAAAGTTTTCAGGAAATCTCATTTTGTTTCTACTTACAGTTTCGTTTATTCTTTTTGTTGTATAATGGTAAAGCATAGCAACGTCACTATCTAGCATTACTTGTTTTCCTCTAATTGTAAAAATGAGAGTCTTAATATTTTCAATTGAAGATTCATTTTTTATTTCTAATTTGTTCTCTTCCATAACTACACATCCTTGTTTAAAGTTATTAATTAATAATATAGAACATTTGTTTGCACATGTCAATACTTTTTTTATTATTTTTAAATAATTATTAATAAAATACAAGTATAAAAAAACAGTTTAAAAACTAGTTAAGTATCTAAACTGTTTTTTTATGAAATTACATTTTTTCTGGAACTTCAATTCCAAGTAATCCTAGTCCATTAGTAAGTATTACTTTTGTCATATAAGTAATATATAATCTAGCATCTTGTGCTTCTTTATCATCGCATAAGATTTTGTTATTGTTATAAAAAGTAGAAAAGCTTTCAGATACATCTATTAAATATCTTGAAATAATAGATGGTTCATTTTTTTGCATTGCATCTAATAAAATACTGCTAAAGTTATCTATTAATTTTAATAGTTTAATACTACTATCATCAGTAATTTTTTCAAAATTTAAACATTCTGCTTTAGGTAAATATCCTGCTTTTTCAAGTACACTTTTTGTTCTTACAGTCATATATTGTATATATGGTCCTGTTTCTCCATTAAAGTTTAGAGCTTCTTTTAAATCAAATACTTGATTTTTTGTTCTTGATTCAGCTAAATCTTCAAAAATAACTGCCCCAACTCCTACTTGCTTTGCAATTAAGTCTTTATTTTCTATATCTCTATCTTTTATAATATCTTTAGATTTAGAAATAGCTTCATCAATTAAATCTTTAACTTTGACAAAATTACCTTTTCTTGATGACATTTTTCCTTCTGGAAGTCTTATCATTCCATAACTTACATGTTCTAATCCATTTGTATATTTTTCATCTAATCCTAAATATTTTGAAACTGCAAATACTTGTTTAAAGTGTAGGCTTTGCTCTTCTCCTACAACATATAAGCATTTATCAAAATCATAAGTTCTTGCTCTATAAAGAATAGCAGCTAAATCACGAGTAGCATATATTGATGAACCATTTGCTTTTTGTATTATACAAGGAGTATTTATTCCTTGATCCTCTAAATCTACGACTTTAGCTCCTTGTGATTCAATGAGTTTTCCTGATTTTTCAAGCAAGCCTATAACTTCTTGCATTTTATCTGAATAAAAAGCTTCACCTTTTATTGAGTCAAATTTTATACCTAATAAGTCATATATTTTATTAAATTCTTCTAAACTTAAATCTTTAAATTTATTCCATAAATCTGTGCAGTATTTATCCCCATCTTCAAGCTTTTTAAATGTAGCTCTGCACTCTTCTAATACATTTTCATCTTCTTCACATAAGCTGTTTATTCTTTTATATATATCTGCTAATTTATCTATTGGATCAGTAGAAAAATCATACTCTTTACCCCACCTTTTATATCCCTCAATTAATTTTGCAAATTGAGTTCCATAGTCACCTAGATGATTAATTCCAATTGTTTTAAATCCTAAGAATTTATATAGTTTATATAAAGAATTACCAATTATAGTTGTTTTTAAATGTCCAATATGAAAAGGTTTAGCAATATTAGGAGATGAATATTCTACAATAACTGTTTTCCCTTCACCTATTTTTGATTTACCATAATCTTCTTTTTGACTATCAAACTTCATAATAGTTTCTTTTGCTATACATGATTTTGCAATGTAAAAGTTTAAAAAACCATTTACTACATCAATTTTAGATATAATATCATTATCTACTTTGATATTATCTTTTATATTATTAGCAATATTTACAGGTGATTGTTTTAATTCTTTTGCAAGTCTAAAGCAAGGGAATGCAAAATCACCATTTGTTTCAACCTTTGGAATTTCAATATATGCTTTAATTTCTTCTTTATTTATATTAGTTACATTTGAAATAGCTTCTGCTATATATGATTTAAAATCCATGTTATACCTCATTTCTATTTATTTTGACACTTTATATTATACACAAATTTATGTAAATTGTAAATATTAAATCTACTAATCTAGCAATAATTCAACTTATCTTTCAAGCTCATCAGGTTTATCTTTATTATTCTTTTTTCTACCTAATCTTTCAATAATTCTATCTACATCTTTATGAAGTAAGCCTTCACCAAAACCTTGCCCATTTTTGTCCGAAATTTTTATTAAATGCTTAATTAATTCCTCATCATATGACTCAAATATTTCATCATCTAGTATAATATAACTATCTACATCTGGATTATTAGATAAATATGATTTTATCTCTAGACCTCGATTGTTATCCATAAAAGGTGTTGAATCTGCACAAATACCATATTTTAATAATAAATTTTTCAATAATGTTCCATCTCTTCTATTTCTCCAGGATGTTGTTAAAACAACTCTTGCACCTGTCTCATCTACAGCTTGTTTTAATAAGCCTATTTTATTTACACTTACTTTACTTTTTATTGTATTAACATTTAATTTTCTTATTTTATCTATATATTCATCTGAATTTAAAACACCATCTACATCTAAAAATATTACTTTCATTTCTGCTCCTCTTAAAATTAACTGTTTTAATAATGATATCACAAAAATAAAAATTACTCTATACTTTTAGTATAAAGTAATTATAGAAATTGTAATTTGTAGGGATGATTACTGAGAAAAAATTAGCAAATATTTTATATTTGCTAACTATTCATCTTTTAAATATTTTTCCCAA
>CAWVEX010000032.1:0-20670 GCA_963928415.1 Bacillota bacterium
TATAATTAGTAACTTAACAAAAAGATGAATAAACTATTGCAAATATGCTAAAATAATGATAAAATAATGATAAATCGAAAGGAGAGATTATTATGATAAATATTAGACCAGTTTCAGATTTAAGAAACAAATATCCTGAAATAGAAGAATTAGTTTTAAAAGAAGATGAACCTGTATATCTTACTAAAAATGGATATGGTTCAATGGTTGTAATGAGTATAGAAAAATATTCAGAACTTATGAGTCAAAAAGAGTATGATGAATATGTAGAAAATGCTTTAGATGAGGCAGATAGAGAAGCAAAAGACCCAAGTACAAGATATTATAGTCATGAGGAAATGAAAAAAATGGCAAGGAGAATCATAGATGGAGAAGAAATATATAATTAAATATTCATCATCTTTTATAAAACAGTTCAATTCAATTTTATATTATTTTGTGCATAATTTGAAAAATAAAGATGCAGCAGAAAAATTTTATAATATTGTTACTACTGAAATTGAAAGAAGAAGTATTAATCCTAAAGGATTTGAAAAATATTTAGGCAGTAAGAATAGAAAAACAGTCTATTATAGAATCTATGTAAAAAATTATACTATATTTTATGTTGTAATAGATAATACTATGGAAGTAAGAAGAATTATCTATTCCAAAAGAAATTTTGAAAAATTAATTTAAATAATATAATAAACGGCTGAGGCAGCCTCGATACATCGAAGCTGCCTTGGCCTATATTGTTAATGGAAAATGATGTCTTTCAACTTACTTATGAAGGACTGTGTTTGTCCGGTTAATACCGCCCAGATGAAAGCAATTAATGTTAGAAACAATACCCCTCCTAATTCAAATGCAAAGCTTACATAGATTAGGAAAAGTAGTATATTTCCTACCCCATTAAACATTGTTTCATAAAGCGGATAAGAAAGCCAAACTGTCATAAATCCTCCAATGATTATAAGCAAAGGAACAATGACATTACGAATAATTCCATTATCAATCCGTTTCATACAAATGCCTCCTACTAATAAGTATTTTGTATTGTTTTTCAAAAACAGTATACATATATTATACACTAATTTTACATAATTATCAATAATTGGCAATATAAAATTATAAATGTTTCGTTGTATAAAAAGAAATTTTGTGGTATTATATATCCGATGTAATATGAAAGGAATAAAGCATTATGAATGATAACATAGTAATAAAAGGAGCAAAAGAGCATAATTTAAAAAATATTAGTTTAGAAATACCAAAAAATAAATTAGTAGTAATTACAGGTCTTTCAGGTTCGGGAAAATCATCTTTAGCATTTGATACACTTTATGCAGAAGGTCAAAGAAGATATGTAGAAAGCTTGTCTTCTTATGCTAGGCAATTCTTAGGTATAATGGATAAACCAAATGTTGAATCAATCGAAGGATTATCTCCAGCAATATCTATTGACCAAAAAACTACTTCTAAAAATCCACGTTCTACTGTTGGTACAGTTACTGAAATATATGATTACATTCGTCTGCTTTATGCAAGAATTGGTGTACCATATTGTCCTAAATGTGGTAAAAAGATAGAAAAGCAAACTGTTGACCAAATAGTAGATAGCATTTTAGAATTTGAAGAAGGAACAAAAATACAAATTCTAGCACCAGTTATAAGAGGAAGAAAAGGTGAATTTAAAAAGCTTTTAGAAGATTTTCAAAAAGAAGGCTTTGTTCGTGCTAGAGTTGATGGAAATTTAGTTGAACTTTCAGATGATATAGATATAGATAGAAAAAAGAAGCATAATATTGACATAATTATAGATAGATTAGTTATAAAAGATAATATTAGAGCAAGACTTACTGAATCTGTAGAAACTGCTATGAAATATGCAAATAATCTAGTAACTGTAGATGTACCAGGGAGCAAAGAACTATTATTTAGTGGAAACTATGCATGTCCTGATTGTGGCATTAGTTTTGAAGAATTATCTCCTAGAATGTTTTCTTTTAATAACCCTATGGGAGCTTGTCCTACTTGTACAGGTATTGGTTATTTAATGAAAATGGATGAAGATTTAATCATTCCAGATAAGAACTTAACTTTATACAATGGAGTTAAAGCATTTGGTGCTAGTACGATGAAAAAGGGAGATACAATTGCTAAAATGTATTTTGAAGCAATTGGTAAACATTATGGTGTTGATATATCTAAACCAATTAAAGATTTACCTAAAGATTTCTTAAATAAAATTCTTTATGGTACAGGTGATGAAGAAATTGAGTTTGAATATGAAACTGCATTTGGCATTCGAAGAAATAAAGTACCATTTGAAGGAGTAATTCCTACTTTAGAGAGACGTCATAGAGAAACAAAATCTCAAGGTATGATGCAATTTTATGAGCTATATATGAGTGAAATGGAATGTCCAGATTGCCATGGAGCAAGATTAAAAAAAGAAAGCTTAGCTGTTAAAGTTGGAAGTAAAAATATTAATGAACTTACAGATATGTCTATTTTCCATATAAAAGAATATTTAAAAAATTTGGAGTTAAGTGAAAAAGATAGCATTATAGCAGATCAAATATTAAAAGAATTAGATAAAAGATTGCAATTCTTAATTGATGTTGGACTTGACTATTTAACACTATCTAGAAGTGCAGCAACCCTTTCTGGCGGCGAAGCACAAAGAATAAGGCTTGCAACTCAAATAGGTTCAGGTTTAACAGGAGTTATGTATATTCTAGATGAGCCAAGTATTGGATTACATCAAAGGGATAATGATAAGCTAATTGCAACTCTAAAAAAACTTAGAGACTTAGGTAACTCAGTTATAGTTGTTGAACATGATACAGATACTATGTATGCAGCAGATCAAGTTATAGATATTGGTCCATTTGCTGGAGTTCATGGTGGAAATGTCATGGCACAAGGGACTGCAGAAGAAATTTCAAAAATTCCAGATTCAATAACAGGACAGTATTTGTCTGGAAGAAAGCAAATTCCGGTTCCTAAAAAAAGAAGAAAATCTAATGGAAAATCTATAGAAATTGTAGGAGCTAAAGAACATAATCTAAAAAATATATCTGTTAAATTTCCACTTGGAGAATTTATTTGCATAACAGGTGTATCAGGCTCAGGTAAAAGTACTTTAATTAATGAAGTATTATATAAAAATATTAATAAAATATTAAATAAGTCAAATGAAAGAGTAGGACTTTGCAAAGAAATTAAAGGACTTCATAATATTGACAAAATAATAAATATAGACCAATCACCAATAGGTAGAACTCCACGTTCAAATCCTGCTACTTATACAGGTGTATTTGATATTATAAGAGACATCTTTGCAACAACAAATGAAGCGAAAATGCGTGGATATGAAAAGGGAAGATTTAGCTTTAATGTTCCTGGTGGTAGATGTGAAGCATGTTCAGGTGATGGTATTATAAAAATAGAAATGAACTTTTTATCTGATGTATATGTTCCTTGCGAAGTATGTAAAGGTAAAAGATACAATAAAGAAACTCTTGAAGTTAAATATAAAGGTAAAAATATCTCAGATGTATTAGATATGACAGTAGAAGAAGCACTTAAATTTTTTGAAAACATACCTAGAATTAAGCAAAAAATTCAAACTTTATATGATGTAGGACTAGGATATATTAAACTAGGTCAACCATCTACTACATTATCTGGTGGTGAGGCACAAAGAATTAAACTTGCAACTGAACTTTCAAAAAGAGCAACAGGAAAAACTTTATATATATTAGATGAACCAACTACAGGTCTACATATAGATGATGTTCATAGATTAGTAGATATTCTGCAAAGATTAGTAGATACAGGAAATACTGTAATAGTCATTGAACATAATTTAGACTTAATTAAAACGGCAGATTATATAATTGATCTAGGACCAGAAGGTGGGGATAAAGGTGGAGAAATTATTGCCGTTGGTACTCCAGAAAAAATTTGCCAAAATGAAAGAAGTTATACAGGAAAATTCTTAAAAAAGTATTTAGAAAAATAAGAAGTTTTAGATATTAAGTGGTTTTCTAAAGATGATATTTTGAAAAAATTAAATAATAACTATGATGGAATAACTGAAAAAGTTGGACCATGGAATTTCTTAAAAAAGTATTATGAAAAGTTAGAAAAATATGATAGATAAGGCTATAATGGAGAGAAAATGAATATATATAGAATTAAATAAAATAATAGATTATACTGAAAAGCATTTAGAAGAAAATATAGATTACAAAAAAGTGGCAAGTATGATTGGAATAAATGAATATACATTTCAAAAAGTATTTATGATGATAGCAGATGTTTCTTTTTCAGAATATATAAGAAATAGAAGACTATCTAATGCAGGAGAAGATATTTATTTAGGAAAAGAAAAAATAATTGAAGTTGCAATAAAATATCAATATAATAATCCTACTTCATTTTCTAGAGCTTTTGAAAAGTTTCATGGAATAAAACCTAGCAAAGTGAAAACAAATCCAGAAAAGTTGAAAATGTATACTAGACTTCATTTTGATGAAAATCATGAATATAATAAAAACATTGATTATAAAATAGTAAAAAAGGATGAACTTACGTTATATGGCACATATATTAATACTGATAATGATAAAATAAAGCATGATGCACCTCTATTTTATAAAGAAACATCTAAGAAATATGGAGATCCTACTTATGGTTTAGTTTTTTACAAAGATAAAGCAAGAATGTATGTAAAAAGCTATTGGGTTTTATATGATAAATATATTAAAGGAATGAAAAAGCAAATTATACCTAAAAGTAAATGGATCGAGTATAGAATAAATTCACAAAATGCAAAAGATATTCAAAATGCATCTGATACTTTTTATAAAGACTTTTTACCTAATTCGAAATATAATTTTACTACTTTACCCGAAATAGAATATTATCATGATAATATAACAGATTTTTTAATACCAATTGAAGATTAAATAAAATTAAGACTGACTTTTTTTGAAATAAAAATGTCAGTCTTTCTTTATTTTTATATGCTAAGATATTATTAAGAGGTAACTTTAAAATGCATAAAAATTTATTTGAAATATTTCTTACATCTGATTATGTAAAAGGAGAAGAATGGCTAAGAATAATAAATAAAATATCTACAATTAATGGATTATTTATTCCTTGGAAATTAATTATAGCTATAGATAAAAATTATATAAGGTATTTTATAAAAAGTAAAAATATTATACCACCAATAATTGGAGAAGAAGGAAATTTCTTGTTTAAAAAATTAGAAAATAAAAAAATCAATTTTAAAAGTAAAATTCGGTATGCCATATTTATTATTAGATAAATATAAAACAATATTAGATATATATGATAGATTTGAGGCAAGCAAAGGAATAAAACTTTATAAAGTTGAAATTACATTTTTTCCTCATAGATATAACAATTATTTATCAACAACTAAATTTTATCTTAAAAGTATAAATGATAAAGTAATTAAGAAAAAGGTATTTGGGAATTCTAGTATTTATGATTTTATTAGTATAGACTTTTCAATACATAATAGATTTTTTTATCAAAAAAATTTATCTAAATACTTAGAAGTAAATAAAGTACTTAATTTATTAAAAACAGATAGTAAAAGAGCTTTAGTAAAAGCAAGTGTTTTTCCATATTTGCAAGAAGATATGTATCTAAAACATAATGATTTTGATTTTTCAAAACATTCATTGGTAATTGGAGCGAGTGGAACGGGTAAGTCAAAACTAGTAAGCCTTTTAATAAAAAATCTATATTTAGATAGTCTAAATAAAATTAAATATAAATTTATTGTAATTGATCCTCACTCTTCAATAGAAGAAGATATAGGGGGACTAAATGATTGCAAAGTATTGGATTTTAAAACTGATGAAGATAGTATTAATTTATTTGTTAATCGTGCAGATAATCTAATATCTTCTACTGAATCAATAATAGAGATATTTAAAAATGTAATAAAAGATAAATTTAATTCAAAACTGGAGAGAGTTTTAAGATATTCAATATTTTTATTGCTTTGTATAAGTAGTTTTAACTTAATTAATTTACGAAAATTACTTATTGAGATTGAATATAGAAATAAAGTTTTAAGAGAAAATGAAAATATTTTGCCTATAAATATAACAGAATTTTTTAAAGTGGATTTTAATGAACTTAAAACTAAATCATATCAAGAAGCAATATCTCCAATCATATCTTTTATAGATGAAATGCAATTTTTACCTGCATTTAACAATAGTTCTAAGCTAAATGATTTTAAAGATGTAATAGATAATAATTTTATTACAATATTATCTTTAGACCAAACATCACTAGGATTAAATCTAACAAAAACAATATCAGGTTTTACTATGCAATCTATTATGCAATTGATTCAAGCTCATAGCTTTAAAGAGCATATAATTTTAGTAATAGACGAAGTATCTATTATTCAAAATAATATTATTAATAGATTTTTGTCAGAAGCTAGAAAATATAATTTATCATTGATACTTGCTAATCAATATTTTGAACAAATAAATACTGATTTACAAAAAGCTATTTTTACAAACGTTGTAAATTATTTTATATTTAGAGTATCTAGAATGGATGCTAGCTTAATTGAAAATAATATAAAAATGGAAGTAGCCGTTAATAATTCCCATATAAATAGGGTAAAGATTTTAATGGAACTTGAGGATAGAGAATGCATAGCAAGAGTAGGAAAAGACGGAAAATTATATTCAGCATTTAAAGGAAGAACAATGGATTTAGTTCCTTGTCCTAGAATTATTCAAAAAAGAGAAAAACTAATAAATAGAAATATAAAAGAGATTGATGTAAAACAAGAATTTAATATTACAACAAAAAAGACTCTTAAAGATTTAATGAAAAAGCAATCTGCTTCAAGGAAAAGAATAAATTAAAAGGAGCAAAATAATGAATGATAAACAGTGTAAATATATAATTGATGAAATTTTTAAAGAAATATTTAATATAAATTGTAATTTAACAATAGAAGATTTATTAAATGAATTTGCATTTGATATAAGACTTCCTAACAAAGTAATAGATGCTGTTACAGGTAAAGATACTTGGGCATCATCTGTTAATTCAAATAAATATATTAGCCAAGATAATATGAAAAAATATGATGAATATAAAGGTTGGATGAGAAGTAAGAAAGATATTAAATCATTAGATGATATTATTAAGTATTGGGATACAATAAATTATACTACTACAGAAAGAGTTTATGATAGTAATAATGTTTCTAAAAGTGATACTATTTATAACTCTGAAAATATTTATAGAAGTCAAGATTTAAGAAAGTGCAAAAATGCAATTTTTTCAGATGGGTGTGCAGATTCTGAATATATAATTGCTTGTCAAAGAAGTTCTAATTGTAATTATTCAATTAGAGTAGATGATTCTAATAGTTGTTCTAATAGTTATAATGTTATTTGTTCAGCTAAAATTAGTAATTCACTTTTTATTCAAGATTGTAATTCATTATATGAATGTATGTTTTGTTCACATATTGCCAATAGAAGATTTTGTATTGCAAATATGCAATTTGAAAAAGATGAATATATGATAATTAAGGAGCAAGTTATCAAGTGGATAATAATGCAATTTGAATGTAAAGAGTAAAAAAATATTTAAAGCTTATTAAAAAGGTAAAAAATAAATATTGAGAAATATATTTATATATGCTATATTATAAAAAAGGAGAAATAATATGGTAATAATATATGATTTTGATGGAACACTTACACCTTATTCATTGCCTCAATATGAGATTATAAAAAAGTGTGGTTATGATGATAATAAATTAAAGAAGAGAATAAGTGAAGTTATAAAAAAAGAAAAAGTAGGATTATATGAAGCTTACTATACATGCTATAAAGATATATTAAAAGAAAATAATATAGATATGAATATTAATAATATTTGTATAAAAGCAGATAGTGTTACATTTAATAAGGGTGTAATAGAGTATTTTAATAAATTTCAATACAAAAATACAGGAGTTAGACATTATATTGTAACTTCTGGAATAAAAGACTATATTGAACATACAAAAATAAACAAATTTGTAGACGGAATTTTCGGTGTAACATTAAAAAAAGACGATAGAAACTTATTAGATATAAATACACTTCTTACTGATGAAGATAAAGTTAAAGTTATAAAGAAAATTCAAGGTGATAATACTAATAAAATTATATATATGGGAGATGGATTGACAGACAGATTTGCTTTTGAATATATTCACAAAATAGGCGGAATAAATATATTTATTGCATCAAACGATCAATCAAAAGAAATTTTTAATGAAATTAATATTGATGGAATTATTGATAAATATTTTGAAGCGGATTTTAGATTAGATTCAAAATTAAGTAAATATATAAAAAAGAAAATAGAAAATATTTAAAGTTAAAATATAATTAAGAATATAAGTAAAAAGTTATCTTTACTTATATTCTTATTAATGTTATAATCATCTTGCTAATTTAAATTTATAAATATAATTAGGAGAATGATTATGAAAAATATAGTAATTGGAATAGAAGGAATGGTAGGTGCAGGAAAGACCTCTATTTGTAATGAGCTTTTAAATTTTATACCTAATAGTATTTTTATAGATGGGAGTAAAATATATAGAGGTTTAGTAGAAGCACTTCATCTAAGCAATATAGATATGTCAAAATTAAGTGATGTACCAAATTTAACTCCATTTGAGCTATTACAAAAATTAAATGTTGAGTTTAAAATAGAGGATAGAAAAACAGTTATATATATTAATGGAAATAAAGTAAGTGATGATACTATGAAAAGTATGCAAAATTCGGTTGGTGTTTCAAAAATGGCAAATATGGCAGATAATACTAAGTTATTTACTTTTGCATATCATATAGTAGAGGAATATAGTAAAAAATATAATCTAATTGTTTCAGCAAGAGATTTAGTTAAGATTTACCCTGAAATGGATTTACATATTTTTATTACCGCTTCACTTGATGAAAGAGTAAAAAGAAGATATAATCAGTTAGATAAAAAATACACAATTGATGAAGTAAGAAATACTGTAATTCAAAGAGATATATTACACGAAAAATCTGGATTTAATGAAATATCTGATAAAACTGTAAAAATAGATGTAACTCAAGATTCAAGTGCAAAAGAGTCAGCTAAAAAAATATATGAAAAATATATAAAGCAGTTGATAGAAAAATAGTAGCAAATATTAAAATAAAAAAATAAAATGATATAAGAGCTATAAATTATAGCATAAATTTGGAAGGAAATGAATTTATTATGGATACATATATTAATGAAAAATTATTAAAATTTAATAAAGATATAGAGAATAAGAAAATAGCAATAATTGGACTTGGAGTAAGTAATAAGCCTCTTATTGATTATTTTTATAATCATAAAGCAAAAGTTACTGCTTTTGATAATAGAGATAAAGAAAAGATAGATTTAGATATTATAGAAAAGCTAGATAAATATAATATGAATTATTATTTTGGAGAAAATGCTTTAGATCATTTAGTAGGTTTTGATTATATATTTAGAGCACCTAGTTGTAGACCAGACACTCCACAAATTGCTAAAGAAGTAGAAAGGGGAGCTATACTTACATCTGAAATTGAAAAAGTATTAGAACTTGCTCCTTGCAAAGTATTTGGAATAACAGGTAGTGATGGCAAAACAACAACAACAACATTAATATATAAAATATTAGAAGCTAATGGATATAATTGTTTCTTAGGAGGTAATATTGGAACTCCACTTTTTACAGAAATTGAAAAAATGAAACCAGAAGATATGGTTGTGCTAGAATTAAGTAGTTTTCAACTTATGAATATGAAAATAAGTCCAGATATTGCAGTAGTTACTAATATTGCACCAAATCACTTAAATGTACATAAAGATTACCAAGAATACATTGATTCTAAAAAGAACATCTTCTTACATCAAAATCAAAATGGTGTATTAGTTATAAATAAAGATAATGAAATAACTAAAGAGTTTTATAAAGAAGCTAAAGGAAAAGTTAGATTCTTTAGTAGCAGAGAAATATTAGATAATGGAGTTATTTTTGATAGAACAGATAATATTATAAAAATATGTGAAGATGGTATAAGAAAGCATTTTGTAAAAAAAGAAAATATGAAGCTAAGAGGAGTACATAATTGTGAGAATGCATGCGCAGCAATAGCCGCAACTATGGATTTTGCAAAAGAAGATATAACGCGAAAAACAATCGAAGAATTTCCAGGAGTTGAACATAGAATAGAATATATTAGAACTATTAATGGAGTAGAATGGTATAATGATTCAATTGGTACTAGTCCAAGCAGAACTATTGCGGGGTTAAATTCATTTGATGAAAAGATTGTTTTAATTGCGGGTGGATATGATAAACATCTAGATTATGAACCTATTGCTAAACCTATAATTGAAAATGTTAGCAAACTTATATTAGTTGGTCAAACATCAGAAAAAATACAAAATGCAGTTTTAAATGAAGCAAATAAAGAAGGAAAAACTATTCCAATATATAGATGCAGTACTCTTGAAGAAACAATTAAAAAGGCTAAAGAAGTAGCTATAGAAGGAGAAGTAGTTCTATTTTCACCTGCTAGTGCAAGTTTTGATATGTTTAAAAATTTTGAAGAAAGAGGAAATAAATTTAAAGAATTAGTAAATAAAATTTAAATTAAAAAATTATTAAAGCAATTTATTCACTAATATAAACCTTCTACATATTATATTGTAGGAGGTTATTTTTATGTATTATCAAAACTATGAAGATTATATGAAAAGTGTATTAGGAAATTCATATCAAAATGAATATATGAATCAAAATTATAATATTCCATATATACCAAATCAAAGTATGCCAGTAAATGCAAATGTTATGGAAAATACAATTGATTATAATAAAAACAATATGCAAAAACAAACAAAGGTTCATACATATAATAAAGATATTGATATTGTAGAAAATATTGAAAAAATAAAGAAAATGTACCCAGATATCTATTGCTTGTTAATGCCAATGATAAACAAGATAGTTGAAGAAAATAAAAATAAAGAAATAACTGAAAGCTTAATAGAAAATATGACTATGGAAATATACAATAATATTGAAGATGATATGATGTGTAGAAAAGAAGAAACTACAAAGCAATCTACTAATATTACTAATACAAGAAATACAGTAAGTAATTCTAGAATAAGTACTACTCAAAACAGCACGACTGCAAATTCAAGACTATCTTCACAAAACAATAGTAATATTCATATTGCAAAACCTGAAACAAGGGAAAGAACTTTAGCTAATAATAATTTTACTCAAAATAACAAGAAAATAGGAAATCCTACATTAAAAGATTTAATTAAAATATTAATAATAAACAAAATATTGGATAACTTAAAGAATTTATCTAAGCAAAGTCAAATGATGAGCTATAATTCAAATTTAAATCAAAATATGACAAATCAAATGCCTATGCAAAATATAGGGTATTATCCTAATAATCAGTTTATGCCAAATTTACAGCCAATGAATCAACCAAGTCCTATGATGAATGGGTATAATCAAATGCAACAAGTAAATATGATGAGAAATGTACCAAATATGAACTATCCATTTACAAATTATTTTTATACTCCTTATCCAGAAGATGAATGCGCAAATTAAAAATTGACTTTTAATTTCTTAGATGGTAGAATACAAATTGAAAAATATAACTATTAAAATCTTTTTGAATAAAAACAAATAAATTTACTAAAAATAGACAAAAGAGGAGAAATAAATAATGGCAGTAGCAGAAGAAACAAAGGTAAGAAAACATAATTTAAAATTATATCCAAGATATTTAATGCTAGGATTTGATTTATTATTTTATTATGGCATTAGAGTAATGTTTTTAACAGAGGTTAAAGGAATTACTAGTCCGCAGATTCTATTATCTTCAACAATTTATGCTTTTTCTATGATAATTATGCAAGTTCCAGCAACACTGCTTACTTCTAAATTAGGATATAAAAATACTGCTATAACCGGAAACATTTTAAATATTATTTGGGCTTTAATTTTAATTACATTTAAAAGCTTTTCAGGATTAGCATTATCGCAGGTTATAAGTGGTACAGCATTTGCTCTTAAATATGTATCAGAATCTAATCTTCTCAGTTCATCAATCCCTCAAGCTCCAACATATCAAAGAAATGAAATATTTAGTAGATTAGATAAAAAAGGATTTTCAAGATATTGTATATTTTCTGCAATTTCAACTATTATCTCTGGATTTTTATATAACATAAATCCATATATTCCAATATTTTTATCTTTAATTTGCATAATTGCATCAACTGCAATATCTTTTAACTTTAATGATATTAGGGAAGAGGAAAGCAAGCAAAGTTTTAAAGACTATATGAAAGATTTAAAGAAGGGATATAAATTTATTACTAAATCTAAGAGGTTAAGAGCTTTACTTGTTATGACAGGGGCTGTATGGGGAATAATTGGACTTCTTGATTCTTATCAATTAACTCTACTTCAAGATATAGGGGCAACATCAGTACAAATTGGTATTATATTTGCTATGTTTGAATTAACAAGAGGTTTATTTTCTAATACAGCAATAGATTTTAATAAAAAATTTAAGAATAAATCACTAACAAATATTTTATTAACTTTTGCAATTGGATTTATTTTAGCAGGAATAATAGCTTTTTCTCATATACCTTTTTATACAAAATTAATAACTATTGTTGTTATATTACTTGTAATGGGTGGAGCAAATGCAATTGATCAAATATTAGCTAAGAAGTATGTTAATAATTTTACAAGTTCAAAAATTTTACCTGCAATATATTCAGCAAAATCAATTTGTGACAATATTTGTAGGACAATAATAACATTGCTTGGTGCTTTAGTACTTGGTATATATAATATAGATATTGCAACAGTAGCAATGGGAATATTTATTTTAATTTTAACATTAGGTCTTACTGTTTATTCAAAAGATAAACTGGGGCTAAAACCTGAAGAATATACACAAAAAGATATTTATAAGAGATAAAATTGAATATATTTTAACGATTTGACATATTATAATTAATGTAGTATACTATAAATAGCTTATAAGTTTTGACTTAATTAAAACTTGTCAATAGTATTAGGTATGTGTTGGCTACACATACCATTTTTTTATTTATTAAAAAAAGTGGTTGGCTAGACCACTCTGAAAACTAATTTTGCTTTTAGTTTTCTTGACTAGATTGGTTACAATCATCATTATTAGATTTTTCTTCTAATAATTTTTGAATTAATAACCAAATCAAAACTTGTCATAGTATTTCACCTCCTTCATTAAAGAGGCTATGTACTAACTATATATGGAACAGAAATAATTGTCTATATATTTCACAAAATTTCGTTAATTTATTAATTAATAAAAAGTATAATTTTTATAAATCTTCATATAATATTATTAGCTAAAACAGAGGAGAAGATTATAAAAATGGTTTCTGATATAAATTATTGGAGTAAAGTTTTAAAGCGTTTATTTTTATTAGCTTTAACAGTAATATTAATACTCATTTGTTTCAAATTATCAGTTTTTTATATGCCATTTTTAGTATCCTTTGTTTTGGCTTTATTATTTGAACCAATAATTAGATTTCTTATGAAAAAATGGAAATGGACAAGAAGATTAAGTAGCATTTTTGTTATGGTTATTGCAATACTAATTATTGTGGGAATTTTAGCTTGGGGAATAATAACTCTTTTTCAAGAAGCAAATAATTTGCTTGAAGATTCAGAAATGTATTTTAATAATACAAAAGGATTAATTGATAGTGTTACTCAAAAAATAAATATATTAGATAAAGTTCCAAAAGAATTAAGAACTAGCATAGAGGAAGTAGAAAGTAATGTAGTAAATTCAATTACATCAGGAATTACTAATATACTTACTGGAATTACAAATTGGATAATGGAAATACCAAATTTACTATTATCTATATTTTTCTCAGCAATGGCATTATATTTCTTATGTACAGATAAAATATATATGATAGATCAACTAGAACATCATTTGCCAGAAGTTTGGATGAAAAAGCTAACTAAACATTTGAGAGAAATAGCAAAAGCTTTAGGACAATATTTAAGGGCAGAAGCCACACTTATATTCGTATCATTTGTAATTTCTTTAATAGGACTTACTATATTTAATTTTATTGGACTAAATATAGAATTTCCGCTTCTAGCAGCATTAGGAATAGGTTTTGTTGATGCTCTTCCAATATTAGGTTCAGGTACTGCAATGATACCTTGGGCAATTATTAGTAGTTTAAATGGAGACATAGTTTTAGGAGTCGCTATACTTGGCTTATGGGTAATTATGAGCATAGTTAGACAATTCTTAGAACCCAAATTAGTTAGCAAACATATAGGAATACACCCAGCATTTACATTAATTGCAATGTACACAGGATATAAAATATGGAATGTATGGGGACTTATATTAGGTCCAATATTACTTATAATCTTCAAAAATATTTTTGCAGGCATACTTGATAAAGGTGTGATGAAAGCTATATTTGATAGGCAGTCTTAAATATACACAACATAAAATCTTTTATCAAAAACACAAATATATATTCTAAAATATATATTTGTGCAAATCGTTATTAGTCTACTGGCATATATACAAATTCATCTTCAGGAGCTTTAATGGTTTTTATATTAGAAATTTCTAAAATAGGAATTTCACCATTATAGTTTCCTTTTTTTATTGTGCCAGTAGCTTCTATCCAACAGCCAGAATCGAAATTTTGAGCTGTGTTACATTCAGAAAGCATACCAACAATCACAGCACCTTGGTTATTATCAATAATCATAGTTCTAGCAATGACAAATTGCGTACTAGAAAAATCAGGTAACCTATATACATATCCAGTTAATTTATACGTTTTTCCAACATAATTGTTAATGCTTTCATGTGAAGCTTTCAAAAAGTTTGTATACTCATCAGTGGTTATTTCAATAACGTCACTAGATTCTGCTAAATTACTTTTAGAAGCGGAAACCATTTTAAAAATAGCAAATATGAGTAGGGCAATGATTAATATAGTCAATATTACTAAACATACTTTCCAAATTTTTTTACTATTTATTTTAAAATTACAAATAAACATACATTTCACTCCTTATGGATTGCATTTGCCTAGTTTGTGCATGGCTAAGGATAAATGCAATATAACTTTGTTTTACTAGAGTGTATGATGTAACGATTGTCCTTTATTACATTTTTTTTCAGTTGGGGGACGGTCCTTAAATGAAAAATTAAATTTATACCTGCAAAAAGTGGCAACTTTTCTAAAAACATGCCTGCAAAAAGTGGCAACTTTTCAAAAAACATACCTGCAAAAAGTGGCAAAAAATATTGAAAAACTAAAAAAACTATGTTAAAATAGTTATGAATAAAATAATTAATTGAGAAAGGAATGTATAATATATATTATACAAGGTAATGCAAATGCAAAGATTATTTGAGAAGAAATTGCTTGATTGGAAGCAATCAGGAATGAAAAAGCCTTTAATGATTGTTGGTGTAAGACAAATAGGAAAAACATATATTATAGAAAAATTCGCTAAAGAAAATTTTGAACAATACTTATATTTTAACTTAGAAAAAAATGAAGAAATTAGAAATATTTTTGAAAAGACTATCGATGATGTAAAAATAATAGAAGAGTTAGAGTTGTATTTAGGAAGGAAAATTGATATAGATAAAACAATATTTTTCTTTGACGAAGTACAAACTAGTGAAAATTTTATAGTTTCATTAAAATATTTTAACGAGTCTAATAGACCTTATAAAATTGTTTGTGCTGGAAGCTTATTGGGAGTAAAGTTAAATAGATTTAAAAGCTCTTTTCCAGTTGGAAAAGTAAGAATAGAGTATATGTATCCAATGAACTTTGAGGAATTCCTTATTGCAACAGGGAAAGAATTATTAAAAGAGAAGATAGAAGAATGCTATAACAATATGCAACCTATGCCAGAGTTTGCACATGAACAAGCAATAACTTTATATAAGCAATATTTATGTGTTGGAGGTATGCCAGAAGCAGTAAATAATTTTATTGAAAACGATTTAGATATATTAGAATTTGATTCACATATTCTTTCTGATATAAAAGATATGTATATAGCTGATATGCAAAAATATGTAAAAAATAATATGGAAACAGTTAAAATAGAAAAAGTATATAAAAATATTCCAAGTCAGTTGGCTAAAGACAACAAAAATTTTCAATATAGTTTTATTGAAGAAACTGGAAGAAAAAGAAAGTATGAAAGTGCTATTGATTGGCTTGTATCTTCTAAGATGGTTTTAATAAATTATAATGCTAAGAGAATGGAAATTCCTTTAAAAGTATATATAGATGAAGATAAATTTAAGCTATACCTTAGTGATGTTGGAATATTAACAAATATGAGTGAAATAAAATTTCCAGATATAATGTTAGATAAAACTTTCATTTATAAAGGTGCAATTACAGAAAATTATATTGCTCAAGAATTAACTTCAAAAGGGCAATCGTTATATTATTGGACATCAGACAGAAGCGCTGAAACAGATTTTGTATTATATAGTGATGAAGATGGTATTATTCCTATAGAAGTAAAAAGTGGCAATAATGTAAAGTCTGTTAGCTTAAATATTTATATTAATAAATTTAAACCTAAATATGCAATCAGATTTTCTACAAGAAATTTTGGCTTTGAAAATAATATAAAATCAATTCCTTTATATGCTGCTTTTTGTGTTAAGTAAAAAGTAAGGAGTACAACAAAATGACTACAACACTATATTATGATAAAAGATCAAGAAGTAACAATTATTGAAACTATAGTATAAGAACAAAACCAAGTTCTATACGATAAAAAGAGAAACCGCCTACTCTTTCGAGAAGGCGACTCTCCCACACATTTTATAGCAAGGATTGCTGGTTCTTATTGGACTTTGTCTTTTTTTGATTCTGGACTTTGCACTTTATGTGCGCTAGCAAGATTGCTGTCAAAGCGATTGCAATTGTTGTTGCGAGAGAAATCACGCATGCAATTGCAAGATGGTTTCTGCCAATATTCGTAATAAATAACGAATATTGCTGCACATACAATATGGACACTGCTGTCGCAGCAATGACCGTATGAAAACTGTTTTCTCCACCGTGATAGGTAAGATTATGCTCTTCGTTCGCATAAATCATTAAGGCCAAAAGCACCGAAATAATAACTGTAACTAGCATTTTCTTCTCCTTTTCAATGTGCGCACCCTTGCAAATGTGTGTAACTGCAACAGACTAAATCTGTACATATTATTATACCACAATTTAGTAAGAAATGCAAATTTAACATAATTTTTATTCGGTAACGGACCTGAAACAAAAATTTTAAAAAAGGACCGTCCCCAATTTAAAAAATTCCCTACAAATTATTGCAAAAAAACTAATTACGTGATATATTATACAAGTATAAAAATGATTACTTACGAGAAAAGAGGAATATTATGAAATTATTTAAGTCATATAGTGAAAAAGAAGTAAAAAGAATAATGCCATTAGTAAACAAAATAAATGGATTAGAACCTGAAATTTCAAAACTTTCAGATGATGAACTTAAAGCAAAAACAAATTATTTTAAAGATTTATTAAAAGAAGGTAAAACTTTAGATGATATACTTCCAGAAGCATTCGCAGTAGTTAGAGAAGCTTCTAAAAGAGTCTTAGGTATGAGACATTTTGACGTTCAATTAATTGGTGGTATTATATTACATCAAGGTAGAATTGCTGAAATGAAAACTGGTGAAGGAAAAACATTAGTTGCAACACTTCCAGCATACTTAAATGCTCTTACTGGAAAAGGAGTTCATGTAATTACAGTAAATGATTACTTAGCAAAAAGAGATAGTGAATGGATGGGAAAACTATATAACTTCTTAGGACTATCTGTTGGTTTAGCAATCAGTGGTATGAAACCAAATGAAAAAAAGCAAGCATATAACTGTGATATTACTTATGGAACAAATAATGAATTTGGATTTGATTATCTAAGAGATAACATGGTTGTATATTCAAATCAATTAGTTCAAAGAAAATTAAATTATGCAATCGTTGATGAAATAGATAGTATTTTAATAGATGAGGCAAGAACACCTCTTATTATATCTGGTAGAGCAAATCAAGCTTCTGACATATACAAAAAAGCAGATAGGTTTGTATCAAAACTTGAATCTAAAACAATTATAGAAGAAGATGTTAAAGATGAAGCACAAGCAGAAGACAATGAAAAATACGATTACATTGTTGACTTAAAGGCAAAATCTGCATCATTAACACAAAAAGGTATCGCTAAAGCTGAAAAAGAATTTGGGTTAGAGAATTACAATGATATAGAAAACTCAGAATTAGTACATGCTGTTAACCAAGCTTTAAGAGCTCATGGTATTATGAAAAAAGATGTAGATTATATTGTTAAAGACGGACAAGTTCTAATTGTTGATGAATTTACAGGACGTATAATGTACGGTAGAAGATACAATAATGGTCTTCATCAAGCAATAGAAGCTAAAGAGCATGTAAAGGTTGCCGATGAATCAAAAACTTTAGCAAATATTACATTCCAAAACTATTTTAGAATGTATGATAAATTATCTGGTATGACTGGTACTGCTATGACAGAAGAAGAAGAATTTGAGGAAATCTATAAATTAGATGTTATAGAAATACCAACAAATAAACCAATGATTAGAAAAGATTATCCAGATATTATATATAAAAATGAAGACGCTAAATTTAGAGCAGTTATAAGAGACATAAAAGCAAGTTATGAAAAAGGACAACCGGTTTTAGTTGGTACTGTTTCTATTGAAAAATCTGAAAAACTTAGCAAAATGTTAGATAAAGAAAGAATACCACATCAAGTATTAAATGCTAAATTCCATGAAAAAGAAGCTGAAATAATTGCTCAAGCTGGTAAATATAAAGCTGTTACTATTGCAACAAACATGGCCGGACGTGGTACAGATATTATGCTTGGTGGTAATAGCGAATTCTTAGCTAAACAAGAAATGAGAAAAAAATATTCTTCAGAAGAAATAGAAGAAGCATCAGCATTTAATGAAACAGATGATGAAGATGTTATTGCCAGAAGAAAATTATATAGAGAATTAGTAAAGAAATATGATAAAGGAATAGAAGAAGAAAAGAAAAAGGTAATTGATGCTGGAGGACTTAAGATTATTGGTACAGAAAGACATGAATCTAGACGTATTGATAACCAGTTAAGAGGTCGTGCAGGACGTCAAGGAGATCCAGGGGAATCAAGATTCTATATTGCACTAGATGATGATTTAATGAAAATCTTTGGTGGAAATATGATAACTAAGGTATATAATACTTTAGGCGCATCAGAAGATATGCCAATAGAATCAAGAGTTATATCTAAAGCTGTAGAAAACGCTCAAAAGAAAGTTGAAGGTAGAAACTTTAGTATAAGAAAGAATGTACTTCAATATGATGACGTTATGAACAAACAAAGAGAGATAATCTACAAGCAAAGAAGAGAAGTTCTAGATGGTGAAAACTTAAAAGATAGTGTACTTAATATGATTGATTCAGTTGCTGAAACAATAGTACCTATGTATATAAATGAAAATAGCCATGATGAAGAAGGAGTACTTCAAGAAGTTGAAACAGAATATGGTATTAATGAATTAGATTCATTAAAGAAAGATAAAGTTACAGCAGAAGATGTAATTTCTGAAATCAAAGATAAAGCTCATAATATTTATGAAGATAAGTCTGAAAAATTCGGAGAAACATTTAGAGAACTTGAAAGAGTTGTCATGTTAAAAATAGTTGACCAAAAATGGATGGAACATATTGATAATATGGACGAACTAAAAAACGGTATTGGACTTCGTGCATATGGTCAAAAAGATCCAGTTGTTGTATACAGAATGGAAGGATTTGATATGTTTGACCAAATGGTTCAAGATATTAAATTTGATGTTGTTAAGCTTCTAATGCATGCAAGCAAGAGAGATGAAGGAGCATCAAGAAAAGAAGCAGCAAAGATTACTGATGCAGGCTTACAACAAAAAACAGCAATTGAACTTGTTGATGGTAAACTTTCTCCTAAAGAAGGTGGACTTAACAAAACAGTAGTTAATGAAGCACCAAAGATTGGAAGAAATGACCCATGTCCATGTGGTTCGGGTAAAAAATATAAGAACTGCTGTGGGAAAAACGCATAGCACTTGTGTTTAAAGCATTTTACAAAAAATAAATATCCCCCGGCTTAGCCGGGGGTATTTTACTCATAACGCCTAAAGGCTACGTTACAAGCAAAGCCTCAAGGCTCATAGCTGATCCGACACTTGCGTCTCTCGTTACCCGTTAAACGGGTCTTTATATTCTTTTATTGATATTTGGTCATACATCATATCTTCTTGCAATTGATTTCTTACATATTCTGCTATTACTTTTGCATTTTTACCTACCGTGTCTACATAGTAGCCACGGCACCAGAAACTTCCTGCCAGTCACATATATCTCTCAATATTT
>CAWVEX010000033.1:0-16656 GCA_963928415.1 Bacillota bacterium
TATAATTAGTAACTTAACAAAAAGATGAATAAACTATTGCAAATATGCTAAAATAATGATAAAATAATGATAAATCGAAAGGAGAGAAAATGTTCAAATTAGTTTCAGATTATAAGCCTACTGGTGATCAACCACAGGCAATAGAATATCTATCTAATGGAATTAAAGAAGGTAAGAAATTTCAGACACTTCTTGGTGTTACAGGTTCTGGAAAGACTTTTACTATGGCTAATATTATTGAAAAAGTTCAAAAACCAACATTAGTTTTAGCACATAATAAAACTCTAGCTGGGCAATTATATTCGGAATTTAAAGAGTTCTTTCCAGAAAATAATGTTGAATATTTTGTTTCTTATTATGATTATTACCAACCTGAAGCCTATGTTCCTTCTTCAGATACATATATTGAAAAAGATGCTTCTATTAATGATGAAATAGATAAATTAAGGCATTCTGCAACTGCCGCTCTTTTTGAAACAAGAGATGTAATAATAGTTGCATCAGTTTCATGTATATATGGTTTAGGTGACCCTATAGATTATGAGCATATGATTATATCTTTAAGACCTGGTATGCAAGTTGAAAGAAATACTGTTTTAAAAAAACTAATTAATATGCAATATACTAGAAATGAATTAGATTTTAAAAGAGGAACTTTTAGAGCAAAAGGTGATGTTGTTGAAATATATCCTTCTGATGAAAGTGAAACTGCAGTAAGAGTTAGCTTTTGGGGTGATGAAGTTGAAAAAATTGATGTTATTAATCCATTAACAGGTAAAGTTGAAGCAACAAGAAACCATGTTATGATATTCCCTAACTCACACTATGTAACAACCCAAGATAAAATGGAACGAGCAATAGAGACTATTAGTGAAGAATTAAAAGAAAGAGTAAAATATTTTAAAGATAATGGTAAACTTTTAGAGGCTCAAAGAATTGAGGAAAGAACTAATTTTGATATAGAAATGATGAAAGAAACAGGATTTTGCCAAGGTATAGAAAACTATTCAAGACATATTAGCGGAAGAGAACCTGGTAGTCCACCATTTACTCTATTTGATTACTTTCCAAAAGATTTTTTATTACTTATTGATGAATCTCATGCAACTATACCACAAGTAAGAGCCATGTATAATGGAGATAGAGCTAGAAAAGAGACTTTAGTTAATTATGGATTTAGGCTTCCATCTGCTTTTGATAATAGGCCACTTAAGTTTAATGAATTTGAAGAAAGAATTAATCAAGTAGTATTTGTTAGTGCAACTCCTGGAGATTATGAACTTGAGCATTCTAAAGATAGAGTTGTTGAACAAATAATAAGACCAACAGGACTTTTAGATCCTAAGATTGAAGTTAAACCTGTTACAAATCAAGTAGATGATTTAATCGAGCAGATTAGAGAAAGAACTGAGAAAAACGAAAGAGTATTAGTTACAACTCTTACTAAAAAAATGGCAGAAGATTTAACTTCATATTTAGAAGGTTTAGATATTAAAGTAAGATACATGCATTCAGATATAAAAGCCTTAGAGCGAATGGAAATTATTAGAGATTTACGTATGGGTAAATTTGATGTATTAGTTGGAATTAACCTTTTAAGAGAAGGACTAGATATACCTGAAGTTTCTTTAGTTGCAATTTTAGATGCAGATAAAGAAGGATTTTTACGTTCAGAGCGTTCTTTAATACAAACCATTGGACGTGCTGCAAGAAATACGGATGGTAAAGTTATAATGTATGCAGATGAACTTACACCTTCAATGGAAAAAGCAATTACTGAAACTAATAGAAGAAGAAAAATACAAGAAGAATATAATAAAGAGCATAATATTACTCCTAAGACTATTAGTAAAGCAATTAGAGAAACTATTAAAGCAACTTATCAAACTGAAGTAAATGCTACAAAAGATATTAAGCAAGGAGAAAGTATTGAAGAAGTAATTAATAGATTAACAGATGAAATGCTTAAATATGCTCAAAACCTAGAATTTGAAAAAGCTGCTGAAATTAGAGATAAAATTAAAGAATTAGAAAATTATAAAGATTAAAAAATTAAAATATGAATTTATTAATATAATAAAATCCTATAAGCATAATAATAATTTTCTTATAGGATTTTTTTATTTTATGAATTTTCTTCATTTTCTCCTAAAACTCTAGGACCAGGTTCATGAGGGTCTTTATCTTCCTCTTCTTTATTCTCTTTTTTAGGATGTACAATTCTTTCATCATCTGGATTTTCTTGTGCTCTTTGAACTAGCTCATTATTTTTTGCATCAGCATAAGGTGACACATTATATTTAGTTTCAAGTTCTGTGGCACTTCTACTATTTCCAGCAACTAGATATAACTGGGTTTGATTTTCTTTATTATTAGAATCAACCGCTAAAGAAATATCTGGATTATCCTTTCTTCTAAACTCTATTTCTGGCATTCTTTTTTCTGGTACTCCATCATCTCCAATTGTTTTAAAAGCTTGATTATTATCTACAATTTCTAAATTTTTAGCTAAATGCATCTTTCCTTCAGTATCTATTTCTAAAGCTCTCCAATCTCCATTTATTTGGACTATTAATAATTTATCTGCATCAACTTGCAGAAATTCTTTAATTGTATCATCAGATGTAGCCATTTCTCTAGTATCTACTTCTATACCTAATGCCATAAATTGCTTTAATTTTTCCTCAGCTTCCTTTTTCTTTTCATCTAACATTTGATCTTGGTTCTTTTTGCCTTTCATTCTTCCATCAGTTTGTAAAATATTAAGTGTTTTTATAGTATCTTCATCTAAATCCAAAGCTTCTGCTACTTGCTTATTTTGTTCATCTTCCATTTGAAGCAAACTTTTTTCTGGAGTCTTAGATAAAATTTTATATGCTAAGAGATTTTCATCTGTATATGCTTCACCCATTTCAAGGGCTGCTTTAAACCTTAAATATTTTTCATCAGTAATTCTTGCTAATAAATTTCCTTGATCATCATAAAATTCATGCCAAGCTTCACCATCTTTTGTCAATAATACTTCAAAAATATTTTTTGTAACTGTTGATTTTTCTCCATTTTGTTCTGTTACATAAGATAAATTCTTATATTTACGAATATCTACTAATTCTTCCTTCCCTTTTGATATAGCTTCTTTATCTTGATTTGCAATAATATCAAGCATTTTGCGTAATTCATCCATATCCTCATTTCTTTGCAAAATATTATCTTCCATTTTTCCTCCCATAATCTATTTTATATTATTTTCATACAAAGATTATTTAGATTAATTTTTTAAAATCCCTTTTCTATTTCCACATCAGATATTTTTCCATTATTATCTAATTCAAATTCAACTGAAATATTTTCTATGTTGTTTCTTATAACTAAATAATTTGATTCAACTTTTATATCTCCTAAAACAAATCTATATTCTCCACTTTTTAAATTGCCATAAATATTAGACCAATTATATGTATACCTATTAGTATTTTCATCTATATTTTGAATGTTAGCCGTGTTTTCTATATCATCTGATATTTCAGCTAATTCTTGCCATTTATCTCCTTCATATCCTGGAATAGTCATAGAACCATCTTCTCCAATTATTGGCTCATTTGAAGGCTTATTAGCTATATTTCTAAACAAAGCACAATTATTTTTTAGATTATATTTTACATTATTATTATCCGTTATAGTAAAAGTAATTCCTTTGTTTGTTATATTTTCTACATTAACATCAACATTGTCAAAAGTTGTATAAAACTTTTTCAAAATATCTTCTGGAATTAAATAATTTGTATTACTATTAGTAATCTCTATTTTTCCTACATTTTCGAATCCCATTATTCCATTTTTATTGGTAAAAGATTCTTTACCATTAAAATATATTGCAACTTCTTGTCCAACTTTAAATCCAATATTTCCTTCTTTTGCAAATGCCACCTGATAAAGAAGATTTTGATTTTCACTATCTACTACATAAAGACTATCTTGATTTACACCTGCAATAATCGCCTTTTTTAATGCAACCATATTTCTATTCTCTAAATACTCTTTTTCTTTTATATCATTATCTACGGCTTCAATTTTCTTTACATTAGATATTTTACTAAGTGAAAATCTTTCGTACATAAGTATAGTTCCATCATCATTTTCTAAATTAATATTTATTACCTTAATAGTATCTCCTATTTTTAAATCATTTGATGTAATCTTTTTTCCATTTATATCCTTTATTTTTACTCCATCTACATTAAAAGAATAAAAATGCCATTCAGGAGTTACAATAGAAATTCTATTATTATCTATTGAACTGACTTTGCAATAATAAGTGGTATTATCACAAAAGTAATCATCTCCTTTTTTTATACATAAATATATGTAATCTCCAACTTTAACATTATTTTTATCAATATCATTAAACTTAGTATCTTTTAAAATAACATTATCTAAACTAGTCTGAAAACTATTATCATATTCATTTAAAGCTGCTATAATAGTTTTTCCATCATTTTCTACTATAGTTAATGTATGAACTCCTATTTTTACTTTTAAGTAAATAGTTAGGCTATATATTATTATACCTAAGATAACTAATAAAACAAATATTCCAATAATTATTTTTGTTCTTTTTTTCATTTAATCCCCCATATTTAATACATAAAATTATAAACATTAAATTTATTACAATTTAATTATATTATTTAATTAAATATTAATCAATATATTTTTATATATTATTGAAAATCTACTTAAAACTTATCTATATAATAACCTAAATAGTAGTTCAATACTAAAAAAATTACTCGTTAAATCATAATAAATTATATAATTATTAAATCTAATTTTATTTGACATTATGTTTATTTTATACTATAATTGGCTTTGCCCATAAACACCTATAGTATAAATGGAGGTTATCGAAATGTATGACTATGAAAGAATCGTAAACACATTTACTTCTCCGAAGTTTTTCTATGGTACATACGTAACCCAGGATGAATATCGCGAAACTCTTCGTGATGATAACGGTGTCCATATAAAAAATGCTCAGGGACATATGCAATCCATAACCAAGTACAAAAAGAAGAAACACTATTGTCAGCAGAAGACCAAGAAAGAGGTTATGGCAATCCTTAAAGCTATCTATCATATGCAACTCAAGGTTCACCACACTCACAAATATGGGCCATTTGAAAATGCGTTCGTGAGGTCTATCATAAAAGAAATGTCTACGGTCTGAAACTCATTATGCTTCCTTTGGACTAAACCTCCACAGCCCTACTCCCATCATAAGGAGTAGGGCTGCTTTCTATTTATTCTTAAAAACTATATTTACTCTATCTACTAAATCTTTATTTGTTTTTGTTTTCATCATTTGAGATAATAATTGTTCAACAACTTCTGATTGAGGCATAGTAGACATAGCTTTTCTTAATGAGTAAACTGCACTTAATTCTTCTTTAGATAGTAATAAATCTTCTCTTCTTGTTCCAGATTTATTTATATCTATTGCTGGGAAAATACGTTTTTCAGATAGAGATCTATCCAGTACAACTTCCATATTTCCTGTGCCTTTAAATTCCTCAAATACAACGTCATCCATTCTGCTACCTGTTTCTACTAAAGCAGTAGCTAAAATTGTAAGGCTTCCACCATTTTCAATTTTTCTTGCTGCGCCAAAGAATTTTTTAGGTTTATGTAGTGCTGCTGGATCTAGACCACCAGATAAGGTTCTACCTGATGAAGGTATAGTTAAGTTATATGCTCTTGCAAGCCTTGTAATACTATCTAATAATATAACAACATCTTTTTGTTGTTCAACTAATCTTTTTGCTCTTTCTAAAACCATTTCTGCAACTTTAGCATGATGCTCTGGTAATTCATCAAAAGTAGAATAAATAACATCTCCTTTTATAGACCTTTTCATATCTGTTACTTCTTCTGGTCTTTCGTCAATTAGAAGTACTATTAACTCAATTTCAGGATTATTAATAGATATACTATTTGCAATCTTTTTTATCAATGTGGTTTTACCTACTTTGGGAGGAGCAACAATCATTCCTCTTTGACCTTTACCTATAGGACAAATTAAATCTATCATTCTAGTTGCATATTCATTAGGGGTAGTTTCTAATTTTATTTTTTGATAAGGATAGATAGGTATTAAATCATCAAACTTTTTTCTTCTATAAGCTTCTTCAGGTGAATGACCATTAACTTCACCAACATAAATTAGAGCTGGAAATTTTTCACCTTCTTTTGGGCTTCTAGCAATACCTTTTATCTTATCTCCATTATCTAATTTAAATCTTCTAATTTGTACTGGAGATATATAAATATCATCAGGTGTAGATAAATAATTCTTACCTCTTAAAAATCCATAACCATCAGGTAAAATTTCTAGTATGCCCTCTGAGATTTTATCATCAGGACTAGTCAATTTATACCCATCTATATATCTAACTTCTGCTTCTTGAGAATCATCTTCTGATTTATATTCTTCAACATCTTCTGATAAATTATCACTATTTTTCTCATAATCATCTAATTTAATATTTTTATTACTATTCATTTGCTCAGATGTAGTATTTTCATCTGATATTAAACTAATTAATTCATCTTTTTTTAATTTCGATACAGATTTTATTCCCTTTTCTTTTGCTAATTGTCTTAGCTCAACAAGGGTACATTCTTCTAAATTCATATTTAATTCCTTTCCTAAGGATAAAGCAAAAGATTATCCTAATTAATTTTTATTGAATATAGATTTTAAAGACATAAATAATTATCTTAAGGTAAGTAAATATTATGAAATTTTAATTGAATAAAATATAAGATAAAAATAATTTTGAAAATCTACATATTAATTATACAATATATTACAGAATTTGTAAATATATATGGTAATTTTTTACATAAAATTGTTATACAAAAAGCCTAATTAAATTTTAATAACTCTTAAAATTTAATTAGGTTTTAAAATTACTTATTTATATCTATGTAAACTCTTTCATTAGGCAAATACATATCAAGTTGCTTTCTTGCCTGTTCTTCAACATAATCAGTTGAGTTTAAATTTTGAATAGTTTGATTTAATTCATCTTGCTCTTCTTTAGCTGTTTCTATCTGACTTTTATATTGTTTGCTTTCAGCAGCATATGAATTAAGAGTACTTTGCTGAGTTAAAAATATATGTATTACATATATTGATATAATTATTATAAATGTATATTTAACAAATTTCTTCATAAGTATCCTATCTTTCTAAATAATATTAATATTTTATTTTTGCAAAGAAATAACCATTGCTAAATAAAACACCTAATATTATATTCTACATAATTTGCTAAAATCCTCTTTTATTTTCAACTTTTTTTCTTAATTTTCGACCAAATATTATTTATTTTTAATTTTTTAGTATATCCCCTATCTATTTTTTTCTTTTCATTAATTCTTTTTGGCTTTTTACTCATATTTTTCTTTAAGTTTTTTAAATTTATACACACAATGCATTTTACCTTCTTATTTATTTTAAGAAAGATTTTTATAGGAATTAAAAATATTGTCAAAATCTTTTTTAAAAATTTTTTAATTAATCCTAAAAACTTAACAGAAACATTCATAAAATACTTACTAAGAGTAAAATAATATATTATCCCACCAAAGCAAATTGCTAAAAACATAAAAAATCTAATTTGACCCGAATCTAAAACAAATATTAAATAGACTAAAAAAATGGCAACTATTAGCCAAAATATTGTATCTTCAATATATGTAATAAAATCTGAGGTTTTTATAGTTTTTCTCATTGCTCTAAATATGTCATATAGTAAGCAAATTACAACTCCTGCTAAAAAGTAGATAAAAAAAGTTCCTATTTGACTATTAATTAATACATTCATTTTAATATCCTTTCATAAGGAATAATTAATTTATACTTAGTATGAATAGTAACTTAAATTGTTATTTAAAGATTTTACCAAGCAAACTACTACTTTTTTTATCTTCCTTTTCACTATATGTAAGAGTAGTAATATTACCTTCAATAATTACATCTTGTGTGTCAATACTTAATTTATTAATTCTTAAATCATCACCTTTTATAGTTAACATTCCTAATTCAGTTTCTAAAATAACTATTTGATCATCAAAACTTAAAACATCTATAACACCAGATATTGTAAGTTTCTCCCTATTTTCTAAAATAAGATTTTGAACAGTTTCAACTTTATCTTTAAAATTCGTCTTGCGTTCTTCTTGAATCATATTTACCTCCTAAACTTGTCTTATAATTACTTTATATTTAATTATATTCAATTACATTTTCATTTATTCCAAAACACATTTTTAATTTAACTAAAATATTTATAAAAGAAAAATCTGACAACATATAAATATTGTCAGACTTATTATTTTTAAATATATTCTTTTTTTAATAAAGAATTATGCATTTCATTTAAGTATTTGGTATCTATAATTTTGTCAAATAAAATTGATATTTTACATGCTGATACATCCATTTCAAAAATATCATCCTTAATTTCATCTATTGTATTTAATATTATGTCTAATATTTCACTATGATTAGAAATTCCTGAACCCACAAGTGAAATTTTTGTAACTGCCTTAATAGTAATTTTCCCTTTTTCTTTATCTAATAATTTTTCTATTTTAGCTCTATTTACTTTATTAATAGTAAAACTTAGTTTGTCACCTTCTATACTATATTTTCCTATTTTTATATTGTTTCTTACAAGTTTTTTTAGTAATTCATATGGTTTCAAATAATTTTTAATTTGTACAATTAAAATATTATCATTTTTTATTATGCTTTTAATTGCAGTTTCTTCCATACATTTTTCGTATTCATCATCTGTTTTAGAAATTTTTGTTCCTTTATTATTGTTAAAAGTACAAGCTGCTATAATTGGCATATTATATTTTTCTGCAAGTTCTACACACCTATCATGAAGTACTTTAGCACCTTCACCAGAAATATATGACATCTCTTCATATGAGATAGAATTTAATTTATGTGCTAATTTTACATCTCTAGGATCAGCAGTATAAACACCATCTACATCTGAGAAAATATAGCAATGATTTGCATTAATAGCTGCTGCAATAGCAACTGCAGTTGTATCTGAGCCACCTCTACCAAGTGTAGTAATATTTTGCTCTTGGTCAATGCCCTGAAAACCTGTTACAATAACTATTTTACCATCTTCAAGCTCTTTTTTTATCCTAGTTACATCTATATTAATTATTTTTGATGATTGATAATCTGAATTTGTTAAAATTCCAGCTTGCCAGCCAGTAAGAGATATTGCTTTATATCCAAGCATTGTTAATAAAATAGCTAATTTTGAAGCTGAAATCTGTTCACCTGTACTTAAAAGAGCATCCATTTCTCTTTCATTTGGTACTGCACTTAATTCCTTAGCTTCTTTAATAAGATTATCCGTTGTTTTTCCCTGGGCAGAAACTACACAAATGATATTGTTTTTCTTTTCTTTTAGCTCAATTATTTTTTTAGCAACAATATTTAAGTTTAAATTATCTGAAAGTGAGCTACCTCCAAATTTTAATACAATTGTATCCATTATCTTGCCTCTTTAAATAATATAAATAGAAAATTTAATTATAAAATTTCTATTTTGACAATTGTTATGTCATACTATATTGTATGTAATTAATTATTGTTAAGTGTATATGTAAAACCTTTTAATACTACTTTTATTTATTAAATGCATATAGTATTATTGATACAACTATAAGAATAATAAAGATTATACCAATAACAATTCCTATAGCTTTGTAAAAATCCTTTTTCTCTTCATTTTCCTTATCTTCTTCATTATTTAATACTTTAACTTCAAAAGATTTAAAAAACTGCAATACATCTTTTTTATTTAGCATAATTGTTGGAAAAGAATAAATATTCATTTTTTCTTTATCTATATATTCTGTAATTTCTAAAGCATAATAATAAACAGGTACAAAGAAAAATCTTTTTTTCCTTCTAGTTAGATATATTCCAATTAGTTTATTATATGGAATACTATTTTCCTCAAAGTTTATTTTAAATTTTACTCCATCCTCTTCTAATTTTATGTAATAAGTTCCATATATTATAGCAAATAAGCATATAGCCAAAAGCAAAAATATAGCACAAATTAATATAGTTAGATTATTCCAGAAAGTTGCAATTAAAAATGCCAATATAACTATAAAAGATATAATAATTATTTTTCCATAGCTTTTTAATAAATTGCCCATATTAGATTTAATTTGTATTGTTCTTAATACATTTGTAACCTGGCTTATTTTATTATGATTGCATTTTTTATATACTTCTTTCCAAGTTAATTTACTATTTTTTTTATTTGATTTTGTATCAATATTTGATTTATTTAATTTTTCACTGCTCATTATATAATCCCTTCGTTATTCCTTAATAATATAATTTAGGCATTAGTTACTAATCTTAATGTATCTCTAGCAATTACTAATTCTTCATTAGTAGGTACAATCCAAACTGGTATTGAAGAATCTTTAGATGATATACATATTTCTTCAGATTTTGCTTCATTTTTTTCATCATCAATTTTAATACCCATAAATGCTAAGTTATCACAAATTCCTTTTCTTACTCTTTTTTGGTTTTCGCCTACTCCTGCTGTAAATGTTATAACATCTATTCCTTGCATTGATACTGCATATTTTGCTATTGTTTGAGCTATTATATATTTATAATAATCTAGTGCGAGTTTAGCTCTTTCATTACCTTTATCTACTGCTTCTTCAATATCTCTTACATCTTTGCTTACTCCAGAAATACCCCAAAGTCCAGATTCTTTATTTAATAATTCATCCATTTCATCAGGTGTTAAGTTTTCATTTTTCATTAAAAATGTAACAATAGATGGATCTAAATCTCCTGAACGAGAGCACATTGGTATTCCTGATATTGGTGTTAATCCCATTGAAGTTTCTACTGATTTACCATTTTGTATTGCACAAATACTTGCTCCTTGTCCTAAATGACAATTTACTATTTTTAAATCTTCAACATTTTTGCCCATAAGCTCTGCAATTCTACGAGATACATAATAGTGTGATGTACCATGGAATCCATATTTTCTTATTTTATATTTTTCATAATATTTATATGGAATTGGATAAATATATCTTTCTTCTGGTATTGTTTGATGGAATGCTGTATCAAATACTGCAACCATTGGCTTTCCAGGCATAAGCTCCTGGCATGCTCTAATTCCAATTAGTGAACATGGATTATGAACTGGAGCAAGACTTGAGCATTCTTCTATTCTTTTTATTACTTCATCATCAATTACAACTGATTCTTTAAAATATTCTCCTCCATGAACAGTTCTATGTCCAATTGCTCCTATTTCATCTAAACTTGAAATTGCTGGATAATCTTTATTTAATAATTGCTCTATTGCAAAGTTTAAAGCTTCTTTATGTGTTTTTACTGGATTTTGAAGTACATATTTTTGACCATTTATTTTATGTGTTAAAAATGATGCCTCTCCTATTCTTTCATAAGTTCCTTTTGCTATTAGTTTTTCTCCATCCATATCTATTAATTGATATTTAAGTGATGAACTTCCACAATTAATTACTAAAATCTTCATAATATTTATTTCCTTTCTGTTTTATATTAATTATTTATTAATAACCTTAGCTTTATATTTATATTTTTTTCTTTATTATTTTATAAATTATTTTTTTAGATTCTTGGATTTACTTATAAATTCATATTCTCAACTATTCTTTCTGTATCTTCTGCAATAAGTAATTCCTCATCTGTAGGAACAACCCATACTTCTATTTTAGAATCATCTGTAGATATTTTTCTTTCAATATTTTTTCCATTATTTAATTCTTTATCTATTTTTACTCCAAAACAAGCTAAGCTATTACAAATATATTCCCTATCTTCTATGCCTTTTTCACCAACACCTGCTGTAAATGTAATAACATCTATACCTTGCATTGCAACTGCATATTTTGCAATTGTTTGAGCAACATCATATATAAATATTTTCATAGCTAGTATTGCATTATGGTCTCCCCTTTGGGCTTCAGCTTCAATATCTCTAAAATCTACTGAAACTTCAGATACTCCAAATACTCCAGATTTTTTATTTAATATTTCATCCATTTCATCTGGCGTTAAATTTTCTTTTTTCATAATATATGTAACAACAGATGGATCTAAATCTCCTGAACGTGTACCCATAGGTATACCACCAAGTGGAGTAAATCCCATTGATGTATCTACTGATTTACCATTTTGAATAGCACAAATGCTTGCTCCTTGCCCTAAATGACAATTTACTATTTTTAAATCTTCTAATGGCACATTTTTTAATTTAGCAACTCTATTTGCAACATATTTATGAGATAATCCATGAAAGCCATATTTCCTCATTTGATACTTTTCTAAATATTTGTATGGAATTGGATAAATATATCTTTCTTTAGGTATTGTTTGATGAAAAGCTGTGTCAAATGCTGCAACATTTGGTTTTCCTGGTAAAATTTCCTGGCAAGCTTTTATACCTGCTAAAGCAGATGGATTATGCAAAGGTGCAAGTGGTATACAATCTTTTATTTGTTTTATTACTTCATCAGTAATTAAAACAGATTCAGTAAATTTATCTCCACCGTGAACAACTCTATGACCAATAGCTCCAATTCTATCTATTCCACTAATAACTCCGCAGCTTTTACTTGTAAGCTTACTAATTATTATATTTAGTGCCATTTCGTGATTTTCTACATCAAGTTCAAATTTATGCTTTTCATTTCCTACTTTATGTGTTAAAAATGCATTTTTCTGACCTATACGTTCAAAGTTTCCTTTTGCTAAAACTTCTTTAGTTATAGTATCTATTAATTGATACTTAAGTGATGAGCTTCCTGAATTTAAAACTAAAATTATCATAATATTTCCTTTTATATTTATTTAGACTTTTTAGGATTAATCTATGAACCATAAAATACTACTTACTAATTTCTTTGTTTTTCAAGTAAAATTAAAAATTTAATTATTTATTTGCTTCATTAAACTGAGCTTGAACAACAGTTATTGCAACAACTCCTGCTATATCTTCTGCAGAACATCCTCTAGATAAGTCATTAGCAGGTTTAGCTAATCCTTGGCAAAGTGGTCCATAAGCTTCAGCATGAGCTAATCTTTGTGTTAATTTATACCCAATATTTCCTGCATTTAAATCTGGGAAAATTAAAATATTTGCATTACCTTTAATAGGGCTATTTGGTGCTTTTCTATTAGCAACTTCAGGAATAATTGCTGCATCTAATTGTAACTCACCGTCCAAAAGTAAGCTAGGTTCTTTTTCATGTGCAAGTTTTGTAGCTTCAACTACTTTTTCAGTTAGCTCTGAATGAGCACTTCCTTTAGTTGAATATGAAAGCATTGCAACCTTTGGAATGCCATTTGGATTTACTAATTCTAAGAAAGACTTACTTGAAGTAATTGCTATATCTGAAAGCTGCTCTGCGCTTGGATTTTCATTCATTCCACTATCTGCATAAATGAATACTCCATCTTCTCCAAACTCATTTGTAGGTAAACACATAATGAAAAATGCTGAAACAGTTTTAACTCCAGGTTTTCCTTTAATTATTTGAAGTACAGGTCTTAATGTATCTGATGTTGGATGTGATGCTCCAGAAACAAATCCATCAGCATCTCCTAATTTCACCATCATAGTTGCAAAATATCTTGAATTTTCTAATAAAAGCTTTCTTGCATCTTCTATTGTCATTCCTTTTGCTTTTCTTAATTCATATAAAGCATTTACATACTCTTCAAATTTTTCACAAGATTTAGGATCAACTATCTTTGCACCTTCTAAATTAATATTATTTTCTTTAGAAACCTTTTTTATTTCTTCTTCATTTCCTAGTAAAATAATGTTAGCTGTTTTTTCTTTTAATACAATTTCTGCTCCCTTTAAAACTCTAATATCTTCAGTTTCAGGTAAAATTATTGTTTTTATATTTTTTCTAGCTTGTTCTTTTATTTTATCTATAAATTTCATAACTTAAACCTCCGAGCTAATTATATAAAAAATATGGAAAAAGTACAACATTTTTGGTAAATATTTTTAATCTCATACATATTTAAGGTTTATTCTGAGTAAAATATACATAGTATTTTGTTGACAAATACTAAAAGAAACTGTATAATATTACTACAGAACACAAGTAAGAATGGTGTAGTACCACGTAGGTACGTTGGATTGGACTATCCAATCCCATCATTCTTTTTTATTTATATAATTTTATCCCAGCTCCTTCTATTTTTCCACTATGTTTTCTAATTGCTGGCTTCATTATTTCAAAAAATGTATCGTCATTTCTTTCATATTTTCTATATATGGCTCCTGCACAAAAATCTGCTAATTGTATTCCAGCTGAATAATCAGAATCTACAAATATTAAGCTATCACAAAAATTAGGGAATTTTACAAAATACGTTCCCATATTTTTTGCTCTTAAATAGGCTGTTTGCAATTCTATATCTAGTTTGTTATTATTATTGTTTTTTCTACTATCAGCAAATGCCATAGCCGGTATTACAGTTTTTCTACCATGTTTATCAGTTATTTGCATGCAGCATCTTTCCATCAATAAATGTAAAGCTAATGCATATAAATCATTATGTGTTTGTATAAATTCCTTAGTTTTATAACAGTATTCTTTATCCATAATAATTCCTATAACAGAATTCTTATATTTTGTAACAATCTTCATTATTTCTTTTTTTATGTTCATAATCTCGTTATATTCTAAATCAAGTTCTTTATATTTTGTATTCCATTTTATTTCATGATATGGATTTAGACCATATTTAAGTTTTATGTCCTTTAATTCTACTTCTATATCTAATATCTTCTCAGCATTAATCATAAAACCAGCTAATACAAAATACTTACTTGTATTTTGTACAAGCTTATTAATTTTCTTATCAAATCCACCTGGTTGTCCTGATTCATCTAAAAATATTATATACATAAAAACTCCTTTAATATTAAAAATTTTTATTAAGTATTTTATAATCAATAACGAAATATTGTCAAGTATTTATTTTTAAATATACTATTATAAAATAATAATTCAATCTCATATTTATTTGACTAATTATATAAAAAATATTATTATATTTCTATAATAAACTAAAAAAGGAGACTTTATGGACTTAAATTACACAGTACAAAATGAAATAAATATTAGACAAGTTTTAAGAGAACATTTTGGAATATCTAATAGATTATTATTAAAATTAAAGCGAAATAAAAAAATATACTTAAATAATTCAAATAATATATATTTAGATATACCTACTAAAGTAAATGATTTAATCAGAGTAAATTTAGATTTTGAAGAAAATAATTCAAATATTGTTCCAACCAAAATGAATCTAAAAATTCTATATGAAGATGATAGCTTGCTTATTATAGATAAGCCACCACATATGCCAGTTCATCCTTCTCTTAATAATTATGAAAATAGCTTATCTAATGGAGTTAAATATTATTTTGACTCAATTAATTTGCATAGACTAATAAGACCAATTAATAGATTAGATAAAGATACATCTGGAATTGTTATGTTTGCCAAAAATGAATATATTCAATCAAGGCTTACAAATTATATTAAAGAATATATTGCAATAGTTGTTGGAAAGTTAGAAGGTAAAGGAATTATAGATAAACCAATTAAAAGAAAGTCTGATAGCATTATTGAAAGATGCATAGATGAAAGTGGTGAAAAAGCTATTACTGAATATGAAGTACTTAAAAACTTTAATATTGAAGGAGAAGATTTAACAGAAGTAAAATGCATTTTACATACTGGAAGAACCCATCAAATTCGTGTTCATATGGCATATATAAACCACCCTATTCTTGGTGATACTTTATATGGAAAAGAATCTAATTTAATTGATAGACAGGCTCTTCATGCATTTAAAATAAAATTTATTCATCCAATTACTAAAAAAGAAATAGAAGTTATTTCTCCTATTCCATTTTTTCAATGATTATGTTTAATATAAAATATATTTTTATTAAATATAAAATTTAAAATATCATTAATATATTCAATAAAAAAATTGTGAGCAAGCCTATAAGCCGGGTTCTGTTTAAAGTAATCATTTATCTTGGATATGTATTACTACATACCTCATTGCCACCAAATTAAGGAGATGACGAGCAGTCTTATCCTCCTAGTCTCGGTGTTGCTCCAAATGGGGTTTACACGGCTAGATGTGTCACCACATCTACGGTGAGCTCTTACCTCGCCTTTTCACCCTTACCTAAAGAAACTTTAGGCGGTTATTTTCTGTTGCACTTTCCTTAAGGTCACCCTCACTGGACGTTATCCAGCATTATTGCTCTATGGGGTCCGGACTTTCCTCACACGTCGCCTTTCGGCATTGACTATGCGCGATTACTTAGCTTACTCACTTTCCTATTATACCATATTTAAGGAGTTTGTCAAATTAAATTTGGTTAGATCCATATATCTATCTTAATTTACTCCCCCACCAGAGCCTCCCCATGGTGGATTTGTTTGATCTGCTATCTTTGGCACGTCTGAGGCTTG
>CAWVEX010000034.1:0-23261 GCA_963928415.1 Bacillota bacterium
ATAAACTTATTCATCTTCTTTTGCCCATATTAGAAGTCTATATCTTGAATCATCAGTACAAGTAGAAAGAGAGATTTCTCTTTTTCCAGCTGTATCCCTAGTCATATAAGATGCATCTTCCGAAGAAGTTGTATATACATTATATATAATATATTTAACTCTATTGCCAGTTAAATCTGTAATATAAATTTCATCACCATTTTTTAATTCATTATTTCTTGAGAAAAATGTACCATTTCTATAATTATGTCCTACTATTGTTGTATTTCCTATCTGATTTAGCCCTGGTCCTGATAAAACAGCAATTGATTCTTCCAAAGAACCTTTTGTTGCTCTTTCGAGAATTGGCAAATCTAAATCTATAGCTGGTATTTCCATTCTTCCTAATACTGTATATCCATTGTGCAATAATGGTTTATCACTTGTAGTATTTCCTACTTCATTATTATTTGCAATTCCATTATCTATTGCCGTAAAATTTATTGGATCACTTCCAGTAAATTCATTCTTATGTGTTGTATTGCCAGTATTTATAACATAATTAAACTCATTAAGTGTTGCATCTATATCTCTATCTTTAAAATATTTTGTAAATGTTTGATACCCCCAAAATCCTAATAAAGCAAATATAATTATAACTACTATTACAAGTATTACAGTTAATATCTTATTATATTTTGAATTTAACATTTTTTATCCTTTCATTACTAGACTAATCTATTTTATTATACCATAAGATTTCTTTTTAATCTAGTCTTTTCATAAGTTTTTCTTTTATTTTATGTTAATTAACAATTTTTATTATATTATTTATATTATCTATTATATAATATATTTTGTCACTTATTCAAGAAATTAATACTATCTTGTAGGTAATTTTTCTCCACCTAAGATATGAAAATGTAAATGTTTTACAGCTTGACCTGCATCTTCTCCCACATTTGAAATAACTCTAAAACCTGTTTTATCTACGCCTACTATTTTAGCTACTTCGTTTATTTTTTCAAATAAATGAAATAATAAGTCTTTATTTTCTTCTTTTAATTCTTGAAGACTTTTTATATGCATTTTAGGTATTACTAATACATGAACTTTAGCTATTGGATTAATATCATAAAAAGCTAATACTTCATCATCTTCATATACTTTTTTTGAAGGAATTTCACCTTTTACTATTTTACAAAAAACACAATCTTCCATATTTTACTTCCTTTCAAAAATTATAAATTAATTTAATTATAGATTTTATTACTCTAAAATTGCTTTTATTCTTCTAACACCTTGTGAACTTGCTTCTTCTTTAGTTATTTTAAAGTGTCCAAGTTCACCTGTATGTTTTACATGAGGTCCTCCACAAAGTTCTTTAGATACATCTCCAATTGTATAAACAGTTACTTCATCTGGATATTTTTCTATAAACATACATTCTGCTCCAGACTTTAAAGCATCTTCCTTTTTCATTGTCTCTACAGTAACAGGAAGGTCTTCTTTAATCCATTCATTAACTAAGTCTTCTACTTTTTTCTTTTCTTCGTCAGTTAATTTATGGTCACAATTAAAATCAAATCTCATTCTTTCAGTTGTAATATTAGATCCTCTTTGATGAGAATTTTCTCCGATTACTCTCTTTAATGCTGCATTTAAAAGGTGTGTTGCAGTATGATAAGCTATAGTCTTTTCATTTTGTTCAGCTAAGCCCCCTTTAAATTTTTGGTCGCTTCCCATTCTAGATTTATCTTGATGTTCTTTAAATAATTCATCAAATTTACTTAAGTCTGCTTTAAATCCATTTTCTTGAGCTAAGTCTTTAGTTACTTCTGGTGGGAATCCATAAGTTTCATAAAGATTGAATATAGTTTTTCCATCAATTACATTTATTCCTTGATTTTTTAATCTATTTATAACTTTATTAAATTCTCTCTCACCGTGATTTAAAGTTTTCATAAACTTATCTTTTTCATTTATTATAACATCTTTAATTTCTTGTCTATGGCTATCTAATTCTGGATACATCTCTTTTAATATATCTATATTTAAGTCAATCAATTCTGGAAGTTTTTCTAAATCTATTTGTAATTTATTTAAATGTCTTGTCATTCTACGAATTAATCTTCTTAAAATATATCCTCTATCTATATTAGAAGGTCTACCACCATCAGCTATTACCATCATACTAGAACGCATATGTTCTGCAACAATTCTTCTACTTGCAATATCATCATTTTTTGCAAGTTCTTTTAATTTATCCATCACTGGGCTAAATAGTTCTGTATCAAAAGGTGTTTCTTTTCCTTGAAGAAGCATTGTCATTCTCTCTAATCCTAAACCTGTATCAACATTTCTTTGAGCTAATTTTGTATATTTGCCATCCTTTTTATAATATTCCATGAAAACATTGTTCCATATTTCCACATATTTTCCACAATCACATGAAGGCTGGCAATTTTCAGAACATTTAGGCTTTCCTGTATCATAAAACATTTCTGTATCTGGTCCACAAGGTCCTTCTTCTCCTGCTATCCACCAGTTATCTTCTTTTCCATAGAAATATATTCTTTCCTTTGGAATACCAGCTTTTTCCCAGCAAGAAGCTGTAACTTCATCTCTTGGGCAATCTTCATCACCTGCAAAACATGTAACAGAGATTTTTTCTGCTGGAATTCCTAACTCTTTAGTTAAGAATTCATAACTCATTTTAATAGATTCTTCTTTGAAATAATCTCCAAGTGACCAATTTCCTAGCATTTCAAAATATGTTAAATGTCTATTATCTCCTACTTCATCTATGTCATTAGTTCTTAGACATTTTTGGTAATCTGTAAGTCTTTTTCCTTCTGGATGTTTTTGTCCTAAAAGATAAGGAACTAATGGTTGCATTCCAGCTGTAGTAAATAATACAGATGGGTCATTTTCTGGTATTAATGGTGCACTTGGTATAATTTTGTGTCCATGATTTTTAAAAAAGTTTAAATATTTATTTCTAATCTCAATTGCTTTCATGATATTATCCTTTCATATTATTTTATCATATTAAATTAATTTATTTTTCAGTTTAAATTTTCCATATTTTTAACAATATATATTTTAACATTTTATTACAGTTTGTCAATTGTTTAAGTCCTTATTTATTCAATTTTTCCAATTAGTTCTTTTGTTTCTTTATTATTTTCTGTTATTTTAACATTTAATATATTATTTACTATTTTCTCTTCATTTATTTTGTCTTCTTTTACATTAACCATAATATAATTAGATGTATGACCTTTAAAATATCCGTTCTTATATTCTTCAAATAAGACTTTTACTTTTTTTCCAATATACTCTTCATTATATACATTTTGATTTTTATCTGAAAGCTTTATAAGTTTACTGCTTCTTTCTTCTTTTACTTTGCCATCTATTTGATTTTTCATAGCCTTAGCCACAGTACCTTTTTTAGGAGAATACTTAAATATGTGCATTTTATAAAATTTTATTTTTTTAAGAAATTCATAAGTCTTTTCAAAATCTTCGTCAGTTTCTCCTGGAAATCCAACAATTACATCTGTAGTAAGAGAGACATTAGGATATACTTTTCTTATTAAATTTGCAGAACTAGCAAATTCTTCTGTAGTATACCTTCTATTCATATCTTTTAAAGTTTTATCACAACCACTTTGAAGAGATAAATGGAAATGGTCACATATTTTATTTAATTTACTTAATCTTGAAACAAATTCTTCTGTAATAAGTTTAGGTTCTAGTGATCCTAGTCTAATTCTTTCTATTCCTTTTACTTTATTTATTTGCTCTAAAAGTTCAATTAATCTAAATCCACCTGTATGCAAATCATCTTTTGGATTAAAAGGCTTATAATTTTCACTATAACCAAATTCTTTTCTAAACTTTGCTTCATCTTCTAATTTAAAATCTTTTCCAAATGAAGCTAAATGTATACCAGTAATTACAACTTCCTTTATTCCACTTTGAGCAATTTTTGTAATTTCCCTTAATATACTTTCAGGATTTCTACTTCTAACTTTTCCTCTTGCATAAGGAATAATGCAATATGAGCAAAATCTATCACAGCCATCTTGAACTTTTACAACTGCTCTATTTAGTTCTGTATATGTAGTTGTACCAAAATCTAGGTATTCATTTTGGTGCATTACATCACTTACCTTTACTATTCCACCTTTTTTATTTTCTTCACTATTTACATTATTTTCTATATTATTATTTTTTAAATACTCTTCAGTAATTTTTACAATATTTGTTTTTTCATTTATACCAATTACTATATCTACTTCAGGCATTTTTTCTATTTCTTCTTTAGAAGTTTGTGCATAACATCCACACACAAGAAGAACAGCCTTAGGGTTTAGTTCCTTGGCTCTTCTTATCATCTGCCTTGATTTTCTTTCAGCAATATTAGTTACACTGCATGTGTTAATAACATATATGTCTGCTATATCCCCACTTAATTCATAGCCATATGTTAAAAATTGCTGTTCCATGGCTTCTGTTTCATATGTATTTACTTTACAACCTAACGTATAAAATTTAACTCTCATAATGCATTTATTATATCATTGTTATGTAAATTATTCAAGAAAATTAAGTAATTATGCAAATATTTTTCAAATTTGTTATCTAAAGGATTTTTCTTTTTTAGAAGAAAATAACCCAAAAAGGAACGTCCCTTTTGGGTTTTTAAGAAGGAAGTTTTATCTTCCTCCTCCACCACCGGCCTCCGCCTCCGCCGGCCGCCTCCACCTGAGAAGCCACCGCCTCCGCCTGAGCCTGATGAGAATGATGATGACATTGCATTACTTACTGATCTAAAACTACTTGAAAAATCCATATGTGACATTATAAATATTGTTGGATATATATTGTAATCATAGTTGTCAAAATCAGGATATACAATTTTTAATTCTTTTATTACTTTTTCAGAAATTCCGAATGCAGTAGCATATACTAGGTATTTTTCCCATAAAGCTAAATCTGGTACATCTTTTTCTTTAAGTAGTGAAAAGTCTTCCATATATTTTTTAAATGCTTTCCATTTATCCACTTCATCTACACCTTCTTGTGTATATACACTAATTCTCTTATTTGCTAAACTTATTAATACAAAATCTGCAATTAGTAATATACCTGCAATAACTAATAAATACCAAGGAATACCTATTGAATTTACTGTGTTTGTTACAAATTCCACATTGTCTAATAAAAATACTAAAGCAAATGGTATAAATGCACCTATTGAACATCCTGCCATATTTGCATTTCTTCTTTTAATTCCTTTTAAATCTAAAATTTTATTATTAACTAATTTAGATTTAATTGCTTTATCTAAAGAAGATTTTAAGCTTACAACTTTTGAACTATTACTATTTATATATTTTTTAAGCTCTTTCATAGTAATTTCATTTTCATTATTTGGTTTTTGACCATTTCCAAATATAGATTTAGTTTTATTCCTGCAAGCTGTAATTAAGAAATTATATATAATTATTTCATCACTATTAAGCACTACTTGATTTTGATTATTTTGTAATATTGTTATTTTAGTATTATCTTTTGATTTATCTATAGCTTCTTCTATTTTTATATACTTTTTAAGTGCTAAATTAAGTAGTGTTGATGAAAATACTTTGCCTAAATCATATTGACTAAATCCTTGATAATTTTCCTCTAGTATATATAAAGCTTCTGCTGGAGTTGCATCTTCTCTTGGTAAATCTCTAAAATAGTCATAATGTGTAGATGGAACTACTTTTTTTACTGTAAGTAAAACTTTTATATTCCTTATTGCAAAATATATTAATATTCCAAATATAACTAAACCAATTATTACACTAATTATTATTTTTCCTATTCTAGTTGCATTTGCATCATTTGCCCATTCATTTTCTTCTTGCAAAATAGTATTTAATTTATTTGTATTATATGTTCTACCAGAATATATTATTTCATCTCTTGGCATAGCAATTCTGACTTCTACCATTTTTTCAGCTTTATTATTATTTATTTCAAATTTTACTGTATCATTACTTTCCTTTGTAATTGTACCATTTAAATCTGGTGTATGTCCCCACACTCTTAGTTCATCAATGTTAGTTACTTCTTCAGGAAGTTTTATAGTTCCTGTAATTTTTTTAGCTGGTACCTCAAAATCTGAGCCTATAAATTGCCAGTACATTTCAGCACAGTCATTATATAAAGCTACTGCATCATTTACATGATAACTTATTTTATATGTTGCTGTTCCTGAAGAATTTTCATATCCTGTACCCCATGCTACTTCATAATTTGAGCCCATATTTAAAAAGTAATATTCTCCAACTGGTACATGATAAGCATATTCTCCATAATCAGTTAGTGGAATTACTGCACCTGAACTATTGACCCTACTTACTTCTCCATTAGTTATGCTTGAATATTTAGTTGAATCAAACTTAAAAGTTTTATATAAGGTATTAGTCTCGCTAATATCTATATTCCAAGTTTCAACAACATCCATTGAGCCATCATAATTAATTTGTACATTAAAATCCAAATTATTTAAGTATAAATTTGAACTAGCTTCTGCTTTATTAAATATAGATAAAGCAAAAAGTATTATAAAAAACGCTATAATAGTTCTTTTTAAAACTTTCATATTTTCCCCTCTATATATTCATATTTTATCTTTACAAATATATTACACTAACAAAAAAAATTTGTCTATACTTTTTATATATTAACTTATATATTATTATTTTACAATTCACCATATTATTATTTTAACTTTTCTATTTTTTTAATTTTTTTATTTCTTTTATCTTATATTTCTTACTACTTTAGGTATTTTTATTATGTCAAATAATTGTATTATGCCTTATTTTATTGTATAATATGAGAGTAATTAATACTTTTTAATTAAAAGTTATATTTATTTATCTAATTAATGAAAATTAGATATTATTTAATTATTTTTATAAAATATTTATAATTTAAAGGATGGATATTTATGTTTGACATAGAAAAATTAGAATTTAATAGTATTAGAGAGAGTTTATCTAAATTCACTCATACTTTTGAAGGTAAAAAATTAGCTTGCGTTTTAGCACCTTCTTCCAAAAGTATGCAAGTTCAGTCTATGCTTAATGAAACTAATGAATGTTTAAAAGCAATTAATAAAAAAGGGGAACTTCCAATCTCCGAGATAAGTGATGTTTCTCTTTATATAAAAAGTTTAAAGAGCAGTTTATCTTTAAGTGCTAAAGGTTTACTTGAAATGTGCAATATCTTAAGGACATCTAGAGAAATAACTGAATATTTTAAAGATTTAGAAGAAAGTCTTCCTTCTTTAGAAGATTATTATTCTATGCTATATATTAATAAAGATGTGGAAAATAAAATTGCTAAATGCATAATATCTGAAGATGAAATTGCAGATAATGCATCTTCTAAGCTTTATTCTATTAGAAATTCTAAAAAATCTTTAGAAAGTAATATAAAAAATAAGTTAAATCAAGTAATTCGTGCAAATAGCAAATATATTATGGATCCAGTAATTACTATTAGAGATGGTAGATTTGTTATACCTGTTAAAGATGAATATAGAAGCTTTGTAAAAGGCTTTATTCATGATACTTCAAGCAGTGGCTCTACTGTATATATAGAACCTATGATAGTTTTTGAAATTAATAATAAGATAAATAGCCTAATTATTGAAGAAAATAAAGAAATAGAAAGAATATTAAGTGAGCTTTCTTCTCTTTTATCCCCTATTGTATATAATATTGAGCAAGATGTAAAAGTAATTTCTAAATTAGATTTAATAAATGCAAAAGCAAAACTTGCAATTGAAATGAATGCTAACCTTCCAATATTATCTGATAATATTAATTTGATAAAAGCCAGGCACCCATTAATTGCAAAAGATAAAGTTGTTCCAATAGATATTTATGTTGGAAAAGATTTCAAGACTTTAGTTATAACTGGTCCTAATACTGGTGGTAAGACTGTTAGTTTAAAAACTGTTGGGCTTCTTTCTATCATGGCTCAATCAGGTTTATTTATACCAGCTATGGAAAATAGCAGTATTAAAGTTTTTGAAAATATTTTTGTAGATATTGGGGATGAACAAAGTATAGTTGAATCTCTAAGTACTTTTTCTAGTCATATGACTAATATTGTAAAAATTGTAGAAAATGTAAATAATAAAAGCCTTGTTTTAGTTGATGAACTTGGCTCTGGTACTGACCCTATTGAAGGAGCAGCCTTGGCTCTTGCCCTTCTTGAATATTTTCATAATAAAGGAGCTATTACTGTTGCAACCACTCACTACCACGAAATAAAAAATTACTGTATTACTCATGATGGATTTGAAAATGCAAGTTGTGAATTTGATATAGAAAAACTAGAACCTACTTACCATTTGCTTATAGGAATACCTGGAAAAAGTAATGCTTTTGCAATTAGTAAAAGACTAGGATTAAAGACAAGCATTTTAGATAGAGCAAATAGTTTAGTAGAAAAACCTGATACAGATATTGAAACTTTAATGAAAGAAATCTATGATGATAGAATTACTATAGAAAATCTAAAAAAAGAAGAAGAAAAAAATCTAAATCAAGTTACACTTTTAAGAAAATCTTTAGAAAAAGAAGTTTCTAGCAAGTTAGAAAATGAAGAAAAAAAGATTGAAAAGGCTAAAAAAGAAGCAAGAGAAATTCTATTAGATGCTAAAGAAGAAGCAAATAGAGTAATTAGAGAATTAAATGGACTTGGTTCTAAGGATTTAAAAAAAGCTAATCAATTAAGAAATAAACTAAATGAAAGTTTAAAAGATACAGAATCAAATCAAGGCTTAGATTTAAGTGTATTACTAAAACTAAATCATCAAGAAATAAATAAACCTACCGGTAAAAGTAATGTTCATATTCAAAATACTGCATCAAAAAGTATTTCTTCTGAAATAAATCTAATTGGTGAAAATGTTGATACTGCTGTAGCTGAATTAGATAAATATTTAGATAATTGTACTATGGCTCATTTAAAACAAGTAAGAATTATACATGGTAAAGGTACTGGTAAGCTAAGAGAAGGAATTCATAATTATTTAAAGAAATCTAAATATGTTGCTTCTTATAGAATTGCGGGGTTTGGTGAAGGTGATTATGGAGTAACTATTGCTGAATTAAAATAAATAAATAAAGCTACCAAAATAAATTGGTAGCTTAAATTTTTATTTCCTATACCCTTCTTAAGCAATTTCTAAATTGTCTTTGACATGCACAAGTTCTACAAGCTGTTGTATTAGGGTCTCCGTTGCACAATGTACCACAATTATTCCCGCTTCTAGTCTGTGAATTACTACATTGGCAAGAATTATTTTCTTCGTTTTGTTCATTTATTGTATTTGACAATTCATCAATACTATTGCTTAAAGCAATCACATTTTCATTAAAACAAGCTAAATTTCTACCTATATTATTATTGTTATTACATCTCTGTCTATTGCAATTGTTGCAAGAGCAAGAAGAATTGTTGTCTCCTTCCCTTTCTCTTGTAGCATTATCAATAAAATTTATTTCAATAGTTCTATTTGCTATCTTACAAAATATGCTTACAATGTAAGCAGTAAGTAAAGCTATTGCTGCATATATAAATGCTGCTATTAAGAAATTTATGCCTAACGCAGTAAATGTAACAATTAAGAATATAGCTAGTATTATTGCCGATACTAAAAATGGATTACATAGTATTTTTTGAAGTGCTATCGAAAATATAATTGTTGCAATAGGAAATATAAATAAAAACAAAATTATATCCATATTATCCCCTTGTATATTTTATGTATACATTTTCTTTTTTGACACTATTCTCTTTTATATATTAATTATTTGTAATCTATTATATATTTATATCTTAACATATATCTTCATATTCTACTTTTACTAAATATAGTCCTGTTGGAGGTAAGGTTTTACCAGCTTTTAATCTATCTTTAGCATCAAGGATGTTTTTTACATCTATTGGTTCAATTTTATATAAACCTACGTCTACTAATGTTCCTGCAATTATTCTTACCATATTATATAAAAATCCATTACCTGTAAGTTCGATAGTAACTAATTCTCCATTTCTTGTAACTTTAGCATCATATATAGTTCTTACACTACTTTTGCTACTCGTTCCACTTGCTTTAAACGATTTAAAATCATGTTCACCTACTAAGTACTGAGCTCCTTCATTCATTTTTTCTTCGTCTAATTTTTCTGGGAAGTGATACTGCAGATTTCTATAAATTGCTGTTCCTTGAACTGAATTATTTATTACATATCTATATGTTTTCTTTTTACAAGTATATCTACTATGAAATTTTTCTGGAACTTCTTCTGCCTCTTTTATTCTTATTGATTTTTTTAATTTAGAATTTAATGCATACGGTATCTTTTCTATTGGAATATCTTTTTCTATTTTAAAATTTGCAACTTGTCCTAAGGCATGTACTCCTGCATCAGTTCTTCCAGATGCAATTAGATCAACTTTTTCTCCGGTTACTTCTTCTATTGCTCTTTCTATTTCTCCTTGAATATTAAGTCTATTTGGTTGTTTTTGCCAACCATTAAAATCTTTTCCATCATATTCTATTAATAGTTTTATATTTCTCATATTTACTCACTTTGTTTTTTTAACTTTTTATTTGCCCATTTTTCTTTAATAGAATTTATTTTGCTAACTCTTTTTTCAGAGCCAAATTTAGCAGTAACTAAATTCTTGATTAGTATACGTTTAAGTGCATCTTCTTTTACATCTGCAATTAATGTTCCATCTTTTGCAATAGATATTTTACCTGTTTCTTCAGATACTACCACTGCTATTGCATCAGATTCTTTTGATATACCAATTGCTGCTCTATGTCTTGTTCCTAATTCTCTTGCTATATCTTTATCATCAGCAAGTGGAAGTATGCAAGCTGCAGCTGTAATTTTGTTATTGCTAATAATAACTGCTCCGTCATGTAAAGGTGTTTTTGGAACAAATATATTAACTAATATTTGTGGAGATATTTCTGCATCTAATTTTATACCAGTTTCTATAATATCCTGTATTTTTATATCTCTTTCAAATACAATTAGAGCACCAGTTTTAGATTTTGCCATTTCCTCTGCTGCAATTACTACTTTGTATATATCTTCTTTTGTTTTATCCATTATACTTTTATCTATTCCAAATAATCTTGAAAATGTTCTAGAGCCTAGTTGTTCTATAGCTCTACGAAGTTCTGGTTGGAATATAATAAGTAGTGCAATTACACCATAACTCATAAATGAAGTTAGTATAAAGTATAACAGTCTTAATTCAAGCAAATTACTTAAAATTGTAATAACTATTAATAATACAATTCCTTTTAATAATTGCCATACTCTAGATTTTTTTGCAACCTTTACAAAATATACTAGCAAAAATATTACTATTGTCATATCTAAAACAAAAGTAACTATTTGCCATGGATGTGAACCTAAATCACTTATATAATCTGCAAAATCAAAATCAAAATTTGAAAAATTCTCAAACATTTTTTATTTTCATATATTAAAGATAAAAAATATTTTAATAAATTTATCTATAATATACATTTTCTCCTCTAAATATTTAGGTTTTTTTATGGATTTACCTATAAACCTTTTTTAAAAGTCTAGCATTAAGTAAAATATTAATGTAGCAGATGATGCAAGAAGCATACATAGAACAATTATTAATGCTACTAATCTTCCTAAATTTTTCTTAACATTAAATTTTTTATGCTTTTTTCCTTTTGCTTCCTTTATTTTTTCATCATTTACTTTATCTTCATTTTCTATTTTTATATTCTTTATTTTCTTATTCTTTTTAATTTTTGCCATTTTTGTCTCCTAAAAATTTTGTTTTAATATTTAACTAAAATTATAATTAAATTTAATTTTATTGTCAATATAAATTAAATGCATTTAACAATCTAATATCTTTCCACCACCTATAACTATATCATCATCATAAAATACAACTGATTGACCTGATGTAATTGCTCTTTGAGGCTCATCAAAAATAACTCTTGCATAACCCTCTGATAATAGAATTAATTTAGCGTCTTTAGGTTCTGCTGCATATCTAATCTTAGCTTTAACTTTCATTCCATTTTCAATATTATCTACTAACCAATTTATATTTGTTGCAAGAAGGCTATCTTTATATAATTCTTTTTCTTCTCCTACAATAAGTTGATTTTTTAATTTGTTAAATCCTATAACAAATAGTGGTACCGGGTTAGATATTCCTAATCCTTTTCTTTGTCCTATTGTATATTTAAATAAGCCGCTATGCTTTCCAAGTACATTGCCTTTTCTATCTACAATATCTCCTTGCTTTGCTTTAAATTTAGCATAATTTTGTAAAAATTCTTTATAGTCTCCATTTTCAATAAAGCAAATATCTTCACTGTCTGGTTTATTTGCTACTTCTAATTTATGTTCTATTGCAATATTTCTTATTTCATCTTTATTCTCAAACTCACCTAAAGGAAAAATTATGTGGTCTAATAAACTCTTTTTAATATTATATAAAACATAACTTTGATCTTTTTTTAAATTATTAGCCTTTTTTAAAACTGTTGAATTATATTTATTATCAAATTCTATTTTTGCATAATGGCCTGTCGCTATATAATCACAATTTAATTCTTTTGCTCTAGCATACATTAGACCAAACTTCATATATTTATTACATTCAATGCAAGGATTAGGAGTTGTGCACGCTCTATATCCTACTATAAAATTTTCAACAACGTATTTCTTAAAATCCGGTGTTAAGTCTAAAAAAGTAAATGGTATGTGTAATTTATCACAAACTTTTTTTGCATCTTCTCCATTTTTTGTGTCCTCTCCCCATAGAAGCATATTCACTCCAATTACATCATATCCTTTTTCTTTTAATAAAATAGCAGAAACTGAACTATCTACCCCTCCACTCATTCCAAGTAAAACTCTTTTATTCATTTTTTTACTACCTTTTATATTAAATTTATTTTTTCCTTAAAATCAACAATAATTATATCATAGAATTATTAAGTTTACCATAATTTTTTGTAATTTTATTTGCTATTTTTCATATAATATAGTATAATAATATTTGTTAGTGCAATTTTATTTTAACTTATTTTCACTTCTTTATTTACGGGGGTGTAAATGGTTTCGACAGTTATTTAGAAGTATTTATAGCGAGTAGTGGATGGTTGCTTTGGCCACTTAAAATCAAGCAAATTAAATATAAAGGCTAACGATAGAGAATTAGCTTACGCTGCCTAAGTTGCAGTGTCGTCTTACCTAAGAGCCTACTGCTTAGAATAAGGCGCCGTTTAAAGTAGGAAACGAAGTTACTTATTCCACTTAAGTAATGGGTATTAATAAATGGATATAAATAAAATATTTTGTTTGTTTAATGTTTTATTTAGAATTTTATAAATAAACTGCACTCGGAGAAGTAAATATGGAAGAATAATTGGACGCGAGTTCGACTCTCGCCACCTCCACCAAATTTTAACTAACTTTAATTTAATTATTGTAAAAAGCTAAGTAAAAAACTTACTTAGCTTTTTTGTTTAAAATTTAATTATTTCATTATACACATCAATTGCATATTTGTCTGTCATACCTGAAATATAATAAATTATTGCTTGAATATAATCTTTTTCATTATTAATATCAAATATTACTTTATTTTTTAATCCTTCTCTATTACCAATATTCCAATACTTACTTATCCATCCGTAAAATCCACCTAATAAATTAGGATAATATTTTTCAATTTCTTCTATTCTTTTTATAGTATCATATCCATCATATGTATCTTTTAAAATATCAAATATTTGATTTATAACTATATCAAAATATTTATCTGAAGGTATCATTCTTTTAGCACCATATATGTATTTATAATTAAAAGCTTTTATTTTATTCATCATTTCTAAAGATTCTTTAGATAGTTTTATTCCTTCTTCAGGTGAGGAATTCTCACAAATATCTGTTACTAAAGTATTAATTATAGAAGAATTACTTGTTCTACTTTGAGTTTTTGTAATATTTGCAAGTTCATTTAACATGTCATCTGTCAAAAACTTTTCTTCAATTGCATCTTCTATATCTCTTCCTAAATAAGATATTTTATCAGATATTTTTACAATGCATCCTTCCCAAGTAAATGGAGCATATTTATTAGGTTTATTATAATCATTTAAATCAATTGTTTCTTCTCTAGGTTTAATACTATTTTCATCAATTTCACCACAATGAGATATTATTCCATCTCTTACAGCATACGTAAGATTCAAATTTTGTTTATATCCATCATAGTCATCTAAAAGTTCTATATTATCTACTATCTCTAATCCATTTTTTTCATGCCAAAATGTTTTTCCTAATTCTTTTTGAGATATTTTAGATAATATTTTTTCTCCTTTATGTCCAAATGGTCCATGACCTAAATCATGGGCACATGCAATTGCTCTTGTTAGTTCACTATTTAACCCTAAATAATTAGAAATAGTATAACTAATAGATTCTACATAATTAACATGATCAATTCTAGTAGATATATGATCATTTTCTGGTGAAAAGAATACTTGAGTTTTATGTTTTAATCTATTAAATGCATTTGTATGTATAATTCTATTAAAATCTCTTTCAAAGGGTGAACGAATATCTCCTTTTTTAGAATATATCGCTTTTTCTCTTTTTATCATCTGAGTCCATTTAGGATTTTGCTCGTTTGCTGCAAATTCTTTAAAAGAATATTTTTTATTCATATTTATCTTTACAAAAGTTATAATAACTTATGTATTTCCTCCTTTTACATTTAGATTAATCTTTTTTCTTTTTAAATACAAATAATTTGCTAAATACATAATTTCCTATAATTACAAGTACTTGTGAAATTAATTTTACAATTTTGTCATTACCTTTTAAACAAGTAACCCCTATAAACATAATAAACATGTCTAAAAATAAAGTAACTAATCTAGATGAAACAAATTTACTAAGTTCTTTTAGTTTATTTTTTTCTTTGCTCTCAAATACAAATTTTCTATTTGTAACATATGCAAATGCTACACCCGCAATCCAAGATATAATATTTGCTATTTGTAATTGTATTGCATTTTCTGGGTTTAATATTGTAAATATTAGTGCATAATACACAATCAAAGAAACTACTGTTGTAAGTACTCCAAATATTAAATACATAATTACTTCTTTAGTGCATACCTTTTTTATTAATTTAGATAATTTTTCTTTCATTTATATATCCTTTCTAAAATTGTTATATATTAATTTTTTATGTTTTCTTTCATTTTATTTTTATACGCTTAATATACCATAATATTATTATATTTTCAACAATATAATTTACTTTTTCAATTAACTCTTTAACTTTTTATGTAAATTATTTACAATAAATAGTTGTATTTTTCTAAAAAAAGTTGTATACTATAGTACACGTATTTTTTACTCTGCAAACAATAATCTGTGATGGAGGTAAGAAGAATATGAAACGGAGTGAATTTACATCCAAATTATTTGCCTATTGCTTAGCAATAGGAATCAGTATTGGCTTTTTTATGTGTCTTATAATTGCTGCTGCGGCTCCGCAAGGCTTAACTGAAGCTGAATCGGAACAATATCGAACTATCGCATCTGAGTATTATAAGACTGGTGAAGAAGATTCTGATGACTCTATAAAAGTAACATCTTTTTCACAACATCAAGTTATTGTATTCAATACTGATGAACCGCTTACACCAAGCATGATTTATAATTTCGAAAAAGATAATATCAAAGAACGGCAAGGCGTTAACTTAAGCGTAATTAAAGTCTTTCCAATCATTTTGATTATCTCTTCAGTTATAATGCTGGTAATTGCTCTTTTTATTTGGCTTTGTCATTTACTTATTTCATAACAAGAAGGGAGGGCTTTTGCCCTCTCTTTTAGTTTTTATTTAAATTAAATTTCATTTTCTATATTAAGTAATCTATTATATTTGCAAACTCTATCAGTTCTACATGGTGCCCCTGTTTTTATTTGGCCACTATTAACTGCTACTGCTAAATCTGCTATAAATGTATCTTCAGTTTCTCCTGACCTATGTGAAATAATTGTATTATAGCAATTATTTTTTGCTAAATTTATTGTCTCTAATGTTTCAGTTAAAGTTCCTATCTGATTTGGTTTAATTAAAATACAATTTGCAACTCTTTCGTCAATTCCTTTCTTTAATCTTTTTTGATTAGTAACAAATAAATCATCTCCTACTAATTGCACTTTATCTCCTATTCTTTTTGTTAGTTCTTTCCAAGATTTCCAATCTTCTTCTGCTAAGCCATCTTCTATTGACATTATTGGGTATTTACTAGCAAGTTCTACTATATAATCTATCATTTCTGCTTTAGTTTTATATACATCTGTTTTCCAGAAATAATATCCTTCTTTATTTATTTTCTTAGCAGCATCATTCATTTCTGTACTAGCAATATCTAGTGCTATTTTAAAATCTTTTCCTTCTTTATATCCCGCCATTTTTATTGCATCCAATATTATTTCAATTGCTTCTTCATCTTTTTCTAAACTTGGTGCAAAACCTCCTTCGTCGCCAACTGATGTAATTAATCCCTTCTTTTTTAGAACTTCTTTTAGCACCTTATATACTTCACTGCACATTTGAAGCATTTCTTTAAAATTTCTTCCTCCAACTGGCACTATCATAAATTCTTGTATGCTTAAATTATTATTTGCATGTTTTCCACCATTTAAAATGTTCATCATAGGAACTGGCATTTTGTATGCATTTATTCCTCCTAAATATCTATATAGGGGAATTTGCAGGCTATTTGCTGCAGCTCTTGCAACAGCTAAAGAAACACCTAGTATTGCATTTGCTCCTAATTTAGATTTATTAGGTGTACCATCTAATTCAATCATCTTTTCATCTATATAGTTTTGGTTAAATACATTTTCATTAATTAAAGATTTTGCTATTTTTCTATTAATATTATCTATAGCTTTGTTTACACTAAGTCCATTATAATTTTGCATATCTCCATCTCTTAATTCTACTGCTTCAAAACTACCAGTAGAAGCTCCTGATGGAACCATAGCTGTTCCTTCTACTCCGCTCTCTAGAGTAACTTTCACTTGAACAGTTGGATTTCCTCTTGAATCTAAAACTTGCAATCCTTCTATATCTTCAATATAATCTGTATACATACTTTCTCCTTTTCTTTTATATAAATTAATTTTTTAAGTCACTATTAAAATATGTCATACAAATTATTTCCATTTTTTCTAAATATATACTTTTAACAAATATATTTATCTTGCATCTTTATCATCCAAATCTTTATTATCTTTACTTCTTAATTCTTCCTCATATTTTTCTTCTAATCTTTTACAATCATCAGACATTTTTTCCCATGGAATATTAGGATCATTTTCTCTATATACCATATCTAAATCATGCATTACTATCTCTCCCTTTTTTAGAGGCACCCATCTTTTCTCTCCATCTAATCCAACAGATTCAGGAGAAATATGTAATCTTCTTCCATTCCAAGTAGGTATATTATCTGATAAAAGTTTGCTTAAATTTTCCCATTTTATATCTATCGGAATAATTTTATCTTTTCTAAAATCTTTATATATTTGATACAAATTTTCATCAGTTTTGTCTTCTATAGGTATATATGTATCTGTTTTTGGGAACAATTGAATACATCCAAAGACAGTACCAGCTTTTGATAAATAGTTTTTTCTATATAATGGTTGCAATAATCTACGATGATTAGGAATATTAAACTCATGTAACTCACTACCTATTTTTAAAGCCTTATCTCCTATTATATAAACCATAGAAAATACTCCATCTCCTTCAAATTCAATATCTGTATAATCTTTTCTAGTTTCTTGTAATGTTTTTTCTATAATATTTTTTAATAAGTTTGCTAAATCTTCTTTTTCTTCATCTGTATTTTCATTTCTTTCACTTTTCAAAACATATTTATGAGAATTTTCTATTTGTTGCTTTTCTATAAATTGAAATACTAAAGAGCTTTCAAAATAATTACTATTATGAAGTCTTACATTTAATACTTTATCTATATCTTCATTTCTTCCTTTAATAGATACAAAAACGCTCCAAAAATTCGGTATGTTTTTTTCTGATATAATATAAGCCATATTATCCATTATTGTATCAGGAAAATATTCAGCTAATACACCTAAAAAACTGCTTAAATTATACACTGGTATATAATTTACTAATTCTTCTAAATGTTCGGATATATATTTTTCATAATCTGGGTCATATACCGCTTCTTTTGCTAAAAATTCAGATACTAAGTATCTATCACAATATTCAATAACCTCATCTATATGTTCTAATATTATTTCTCTATTAGACTTTTCTTCAGAGTCTAAATCTATATAGTATCTAAGTTCATCTACTATTGATTCAATTTGTGCTTCATCCATAATAATCTCTCCTTATTATATTTTTATTGATAATTATTTTTAATTAATTTAAAATGTTATTTTTCTATTTCTAATGAAATACGCCCTTTTTTAGTTGTTCCTAATATTTTGGTTATTTTAAATCTACCCTTGCCTCTAATAGTAATATAATCTCCTTCTTCTACATTTTTTGAAGGTCTTATTTCTTCTTTGAAATTAACAAATACTCTTTCTGATTCTAAAATTTTATTAGCCTCACTCCTAGAACATCTTGCAAGTTCTCCTACAATGCAATCTAGTCTCATAGAAGGTACTATTATTTTAATAACTTGCCTTTCAGGCTTAATATATATTAGTTCTTTGATATCCTTTATTTCTATTTTTGACTTTTGAAATCTAGTAAGTCCTTTTAGATTATTTTTTAAGTATTCTGCTATTTCTTTTTTTACAATTATATCTGCTCCATCGTCTCTCACTAAGATGTCTCCTATTTTTTCTCTTTTTATACCTAGCTTCATTAATCCGCCTAAATAAATTCTATGTTCATACTCTCCTTTTAAATTATTAGGTAATAATATTCTAATTATTGAAAGCAATCTATTTATTTCTTCTTGTTTTACGAATCCTAGATTGTTAGAAAAGACTATAATATTTCTTTCAGAATCATCATAACCACCAAAAAATTTATAATTAATACTGTTTCTTGTTTCTAAAATATTTCTTATTATAGATTGCTCTCTTAAATCTAAAAAGTCAGTGGATTCTATTTTATTTCTATTTTCAGCAAATTTTAATTTATCTAATACCTTTGCAATTAATATTTTATCTTCATCGTTTTGCTGCTTTGTAAGTTCTAATTGCTTATCCATTTTTTCTCCTTAAATACTAGTAAAAACAGAGCAGGTATGACTGCTCTGAATTAATTTTCATGGCTGGGGTACTAAGATTCGAACTTAGGAATGTCGGAGTCAGAGTCCGATGCCTTACCGCTTGGCGATACCCCAATATGTACTTTTATACTATAGCACTTTTTTTGCTATTTGGCAATAGTAATACATATATTTTTACAGCACGTAAGGCTACTTCTTACATTTAAGAAATAGCCTTACGTGCATATTAGTTTGTTTTATAGAGCTTTAGTGAGTTACGTGAATAAAGTGGTTGTCTTTCACAGTAAAGTTGCCTTTTGCAACATCCTGAATGGTAATAGGCTTGTGGCATTCTTTGCAAAGGCAGTGTGCAGTAGGGAACCGAACAATGTCACTGGGTTTAATGGAAGATACCGTTTTCATAAAATCTTCCAAGGTAGTGAGCTCCACAGGTTTGCCACACACATACCTCTGGTCGATTTCTTGAATCGTTCCCTTGTCAGTAAGCAAATACCTGCCCCACAGAACAAACTGCCCCAAGTCTACTCCATATTTTTCGTAAAACTCCCTTCTTTTTTTCAGGAGAGAATTCAATCCACCTAAGGAATTCATAGCTCTCCTGATATTGTAAAGAGAATCGAGCTTGTCACGTGCGGCATTGATTTCCTTTACATTTTCCTTTGTAAACTTACCAGCAGCTTTCATTTGACTAACCTCCTTAGATGTCTCTGCTTTCATAGGAACTACTTGATTTGGACTCAAGTTCCGCTTCTCATTGGTGTTAGACATAATATCCGTTTCACTCCTTTACTAATATTTATTATCAAATGCAAATGCATTTGAAATAGCTGACAACTAATTTGTGAAACTATTATATAACCTAACAAATTATATTTCAATAATTTTTTATATTTTTATAATTATTCTGTTCTTAATGCTTTTACTGGATCACGTTTGCTTGCCATTTTTGCTGGAATTAAACCTGCAATTATAGTTAAGAACATACTAATAAGTACAAGTATTATTCCTGCCATCCAAGGCAATACTGCTCTTACACTTACTCCTGTAACAGAAAGAATTATTGCATTTATTGGAATAGTTAATAAACAAGTTATTCCTATTCCAAGTAATCCTGAAACGAGTCCTGTAATAAATGTTTCTGCATTAAATACTCTTGAAATATCTTTCTTAGAAGCACCAATAGCTCTTAATATTCCAATTTCTTTCGTTCTTTCTAGTACAGATATATATGTTATTATACCAATCATTATAGATGAAACAATAAGTGATATTGCTACAAATGCAATTAGTACATAACTTATAGCATCAACTATTGTAGAAACAGAATTCATCATTATTCCTACAGTATCTGTATAATTTATTTTGTCATTTTCATTTTCTTGATTATTGTTATATTCTGTAATTGCATTAGATATTGCCTCTTTTGAGTCAAAATCTTTTGGATAAATGCTAATTGATGATGGAGAATTTAAATCAATTACACCTAATTTTTGTAAGTTTCCCTCATAGGTTGCGTCATTATTTTCTGCATAAGCATTCATTAAATTTCTTAAATCTTCTGCAGTCATACTAGCTAAACTCATTTTTTGTTCCATAGATAAACTATCTAAGCTAAAATCTTCTTTTTCGCCTTCTTTTGGAAATTCTAATCCTGTAAATACATTTATATCTTTATTATCCATTTGCTCTTTTACAATTTCAGCATCTTTTGCCTTGTTTATTACATATTCAGTTAATGCTTTTGTATACCCTATTCCACCTTGAGTGTTATTACTTACACTATTTTCTTTTTGTTTAATAATACCAACAACTTTTATTTCTTCTGCATTATCTACTTTTTCTCTAATATATTCTTCATTATCTTTTTTATCTACCCATGCTCCATTTTCTTTAGCATAATAATCTGAATTTAATAGCATTTTAAAAGATAAATTTAAGAAATCATCATAATTATAGCTGACTTCATCATTCGATATTTCTACTTTTTCTCCATCTTCTATTTTATTCATATTATCTTCTATTTCATCTTGGTCTAATATTCCAAGTGAATATAAAGTATAATCACTAATTTCATTATCTTTGTCTACTATTAAAACTACTTCGTTATATTTTTCTGGCCATTTGCCATCTACTAATTCATACTGATTATTTAGCATGTCTTGTGAATCAAATAATTCTGAAAAGACATTTACACTGCTCATCATTGCTGAATTTGACCCCATCATACTATTTCCTGCTTCAACCATAGTCTCCATTCCCATTTTAGAAGCAACAGTACTTGGATTAACTTGAACTGCACCATTAGATGTATCTGTTTTATATAAATTTAAATCTAAATCATATGAGTATTGAATTGCATTTGCATATTTACTAATATTATCATTTGACTCTATATATTCTTTAAATTTAGTTAGATTATTAGTTTTTACGTCATTTGCAAATGTGTCAAGCATAGAATTTGTTATATATTTTGTATATATTTTTCCATCTTCTTTATTTTCTTCACTTGAAGCACCATTATCCATTAAACTTGTCATCATACTGCTTAAATCAATAGTAGATTTTTCAATGATAACTGGATATGATGAAAGTGTATCTTCTTCTATAGTATTTATATAATTTTGTACTCCGGTAGATAAAGATAAAATAAGTGCTATACCAATAATACCAATACTACCTGCAAAAGCTGTTAAAATAGTTCTTCCCTTTTTAGTCATTAAGTTATTTAAACTAAGTGATAAAGCTGTAAGAAAACTCATTGATGGCTTCTTTTTCTTAGTTTTATCTATATTTTCATTTTCTTCTTCATAAGGGTTAGAATCATCTGTGATTTCTCCATCTAATATTCTTATGGTTCTTGTAGCATATTTTTCGGCTAAATCCGGATTATGTGTAACCATTATTACTAAATGATCTTTAGATATTTCTTTTAGTATGTCCATTACTTGCACACTTGTTTTAGTATCTAATGCACCTGTAGGCTCATCTGCTAGGATGATATCTGGATTATTTACAATTGCTCTTGCTATTGCAACTCTTTGCATTTGTCCTCCAGATAATTCATTTGGTCTTTGATGAAGTTTATCTTTTAGTCCTACTTTTTCTAAAGCTTCAATTGCTCTTTTCTTTCTATCTTTTTTAGATACTCCTGAAATTGTAAGGGCAAGCTCTACATTAGATAAAATACTTTGATGTGGTATTAAGTTATAGCTTTGGAAAACAAAACCTATACTGTGATTTCTATAACTATCCCAATCTCTATCTTTAAACTCTTTTGTAGATTTTCCATTTATAATTAAATCACCACTTGTATAGTGGTCTAGTCCTCCAATAATATTAAGAAGTGTTGTTTTTCCACAACCACTTTGCCCAAGTATTGCAACAAATTCATTTTCTCTAAATTTAATGCTAACTCCTTTTAAAGCATGAACCGTTTCAGTTGAGGTTTTATAATCTTTTTTTATATTTTTTAGCTCTAGCATATTTTCCCCTTTCCAAATTTTTTTATCTTAATTAATATATATCATTAAATATTAAAAATCTAGCAAAATATGTAAATTGTTTGTGAATTTTTTATTTTATACATACAAGTTAAATTTATATATCGTTTTTTCGTAATATTTTATTTAAATTTATTGACATCTCTTTTTATCGATGCTATAATATTTATAGCTTAAGCGAATCAAAGGATGTCAATGATTTGCATCGAGATATGTCCCAGCATATCTCTTTTTTATTGCTTACTTTATATTTCAAAAAATAAATTTAGACATAATAATAAATATCCCCCGGCTTAGCCGGGGGTATTTTACTCGTAACGCCTAAAGGCTTTGTTACAAGCAGAGCCTCAAGGCTCAT
>CAWVEX010000035.1:0-2953 GCA_963928415.1 Bacillota bacterium
AAATAACTTAATAAACAATAATATCTTTTTAGGAGGAGATTTAATTTGAGAAAGGAAAATAACAATAAAGAAAAATCTCAAGAAGAAATAAAAAAAGAAACTAATGAAGTAAAAGTAGAAAAAATTGAAAAAGCAGAAATAAATAAAGATAATAAAACTGTTAAAGTAAAAAGACCTGCTAGAAAAAGAACAATAATTGTATTAGCATTTTTAGTAGTTGCTTTACTTGCATTATATGTATATATTAGAGGAAGCTATCTTGAATTTAAAGCAATTGGAGAAAATTACATACCTGTATTTTTACGTAATATTACATATTCTTTAATTACTTTTGCTGTAAACTTTATCTTTTTATACTCAGCATTTTACTTTACAAATAGGTCTTTAAAAAAAGGACTTAAGATATTCTTCGATGATGAGAAAAAAGAAATGCCTAAATTTCCAAATAAGTCTGTATCTTTTATAATAGCGCTTATTGGAAGTGTTGCAACAACTAAGATGTTACTAAATAATATATTATTATGTTTTAGTAATTCACAATTTGGAAGTACAGACTTAGTATTTGGATTAGATATTTCATATTTTATGTTCCAAAGACCTTTTATAATATTTATACTTTCATATTTAATGATAGTAACTATTGCAACAATAGTATATGCAGTAATTTATGCAATAATAGTACTAAATATGAGTTTTGATGGAGTAGAAAGAGAATCTATTAAAAAGGTAGATTTAGTTTCTAAATTAGGCTCTAGAATAAAATTTTTAGCTGTACTTTTTGGACTATTTATATTCGTCTATATGGTTCAAAATATAGGTAATGAGAAATTCTTAACAATTGAACTAAGTGATGCTACTCAATTTTCATTATTTGGCGCAGGTAATTCAGATGTTACTATTAAATTATGGGGATATGTAATATTTGCTATTTTAGTAGTTATTTCAATACTTAGAGCATATAAATCTTTAAAAGATAAAAGTACAAGAAGAGTATTAGGAAATCTATTAATCGTTCCAGTTTATTTAATAATTTTAGCCGTAGTTCTTGCAGGATATCAACTACTATTCATAGGCTCAAATGTACTAGATAAAAACCAAGAATATATTTCAGAAAATATTAAACAAACAAAAATTGCTTTTGGAATAAATATTGGAGAAAATAATATAAATTATAGTGGAACTATTACTAAAGATGAACTAAATAAAGAAGAAAATGTTATAGATAATATTGCAATAGTAAATAGTAGTAATGTCTTACAAGACCTTCAAAGTTCTCAAACTGAAAAAGGATATTATACATATAGAAGCACTCAAGTTGAATTATATAATATTAATAATAAGCCTACTTTAGTATATGTTAGTCCAAGAGAAATAGATAGCAGTAATACAACTTATTCAAATAAAACATACGAATATACTCATGGTTATGGAGCGGTTATTACTATGGCAGGAAAGACAGATGAGGAAGGCAATTTAAAAAATGTTCAAAAAGATTTTGGAGACCTTTCTAATAGCGTAATATCTACAACCGAGCCAAGAATATATTTTGGATTAGAAACAAATAGTGCAGTTGTTGTAAATAAAAACGAGAATACTGAATTTGATTATACAAGTGATGATGGAGCTGAAGAGAATTATTCATATACAGGAAATGCTGGATTAACTTTAAACTTCTTAGATAGAATCATACTTGGTATAAAAGAAGGAGACATGCAACTTGCTTTTTCAGGAAATGTAGATGGTAATAGCACAATAATTATTAATAGAAATATTTTAGAAAGAGCAAAAATAATTATGCCTTATCTAACATATGATGAGAATCCTTATTTAGTAATTGATGATTCAGGAAATCAATATTGGGTAATTGATGCTTATACAACATCAAATAATTATCCATTTTCACAACAATTAGATATAGAAAACGGTCAAACAATAAATTACATACGTAATTCAGTTAAAGTTATAGTAAATGCATTTGATGGTACAATGAAATTCTATATTACAGATAGAACAGATCCAATTGTTATGGCATATAACAATATGTACCCAGGACTATTTGAATCTAGAGATGAGAAGATACCAGAAGATATTAGCAAACATTTTGTATATCCTAAGTATTTGTATGATATACAAGCAGAAATTATGCAAAAATACCATAATATTCAGCCTGAAGTATTATATAGAGGAAATGATATTTGGAAAATAGCAGAATCAAATAATACAGGAAAAACAACAAAGATGGAAAGTTATTATACAATGGTTAAACCAGCAGGCTCAGAAAACGAAACATTAGGATTAGTAATACCATTTACACCATATGGTAAACAAAATATGATTTCATATATGGTAGGAACTTATGAAAATGGAGAAGCTAAACTTAAAGTATATGAATTTCCATCAGATAGTAATGTATTAGGACCAATGCAAATAGAAACTCAAATTAATCAAGATGGAACAATATCTACAGATATTGCAAGCTTAAATGTAAGTGGAACAAAGATTACTAAAAACTTAATTGCTGTTCCAATTAACAATACAATATTATATGTAGAATCTATTTACCAACAATTATTAAATGAAACAACAGAGCAAAAGCCTACTTTAAAAAGAGTAATTGTAGCATCAGGAAATAAGATTGCAATAGGAAATAACTTAGATGAAGCTCTTACAAATTTATTATCTCAGTCAGCAGGAAATATAGAAATACCAAATCCAGATAATATAGATGACCTAATAAATGAGATAATTAAGGCTAATGGAAATGTTAAAAATTCAAGTAGTAATAATGATTGGAAACTATTTGGCGAAGATATGCAAACATTAACAAGCTTAATAGATGAGTTAGATAATGCAGTTAAGGAAAAACAAGCAAATGAAGTAAATGATGAAAATACTATTTCAAATAAATTAGTAACTGAAAATATTGTTGAATAGAATAAAATTATAAAAATAT
>CAWVEX010000036.1:0-13364 GCA_963928415.1 Bacillota bacterium
TCGATTAATCAACAAAATAGAGATAGATAAAGACAAAAATATCTACATATATTTTAATTTTTCAAAATTAAATTCTATTAATGAAAATCTAGATGAATTTATCAAAGTCGAAGAGGTCATAAAACAAGATGTATATAAAATTAGTTAATGTCATATATATTGAATTTCTATAGTTTTTATAGTATAATATGCATGACAAAGATTTTCTTTGTCGTAAGAAATCTTTCCTATATAAGGGAAGATGCGTAGGAGGTGCATGTATGCACCACAGCAAAAACTTGTGGAAAAGTGGAACTTCCACACTTGGGTAGCCTATACCGTGAAAGTATCTCTTAGAAGATACACCCAAGTAAAACGGCTATAAAAGTGGTTCGATTCCACCTGACCCCTTTGCATGTGAGTATATACCATTAGTAATGGCGAATGAAAATGGTATAGAGGATGTAGCAGGCAGAGGGGTCTGCTTTATATAAATTAAGCAAATAAAAATCTTATAAAGTTTTGTAATTATTATCATTACAAGACTCTACAAAACGGTTGGTAGTTTTTTAAATCCACACCATTATAATTAGCCTTCCATCCGCTTGGAAAAGGAATAGTTGGAAATTGGTCAGCTATTTGCTTATAATGCATATAATCTTGTGAACCCTCTCTAACATTTCCCGTAACTAATTCTACTCCATCAGGGTTAAGTAAAGGCACAATATAAATAGAAGATGTATTAAAAATCATTTTTGCACTATGTTCAAATATGTCATCATCTCTAACATAGGCATCGCAAAAATCTTCAATAAATTTCATAAGTACATTTGTTGTTATATATTCATTTGCATGAATTGATGCACTATACATAACTTCATTTTGACCTGTTCCAATACGCACACTTTGTATAGCTCTTTTTTGTATACTTTCTCCAATTGTTTCAATTTGCAAAAATGAATATTTATCTTTAAGTTTTTTCAAATCTTCTTGTAAACGCTCATAAGTATATGGCTCTTTTGTATTAACTATTTGAACATTATTTCCCATTATTACCTCCATTTTATCATTCATTCTCATTATATAATATTATAATTTAAAATTTTTGATACAACTAATTTTTTAATATTGATTAACAAGTAATAAGAGCAGAAAAGGATAAAATAAACATAAGAAACAATAATTAACTTAAACTTTTTAACATATTGACAAAAAAACAAAATGGTCCTATAATTTTATTATTCACTTAAAGTGAATGTCGAAAAAAACCAACTTTATAATTAAGGAGGAAACTAGTATGAACTTTATCCGGTGCAAAAATTGGGACCTCAAAGAAGGTGAGACTTTAGGCTTCGAAACAATGGGCTGGGCAAATGTTGTCAAGATAAGAGATACTACGTATTTCTTTAACTCAGAGGGAAAACTTATATTTGAATCTAAGGAGGGTGTTACGTCGGAAATTCAAAATGATATTTTGGCTATTTCTGACGGAACTAATAACTTTTACTTTAGGCAAGACGGTCAAGCGGCTTACGATATTGAAATCATGAACTATTTAAATGAGAAAGGACTGATTCTTCAAAGAGTAATTGGTGTTAGATTTGAAGAAGAAACTAAATTTTATGGTGTAGTTTCCAAAGCTTCGCTCAAAGACCACAAAATGTATGGACTGGTTGACTTTAGCAAGAAAAAGCTTATTATACCTTATATTTTTGATGATATTCAACTTCTTGATTTTGGCCTATATAAAGAAATCAAAGAATGGTTTGAAAAATACTTTGCTACAGCAGATAAGCATCCGTATTCAAGACTTAGATTTTGGAGCGTAAAGCAAGGTTCTACAAATATAATATACAGTTTTGATGGCAGAGATTATTATGAAATGGGAGAACAAGAAAAAATTTATGGTGTTGCATATGGGTGCTTCATTATAGAAACGCCAGAAAAACGTTATTACCTTTTTGACAAAAAATGTAATAAATTAAATATGGAGCCATTCTATAAAATAGAACCCACTAATAGCAAAGATTTTATTGGATTTCTTGTAAAGGAACGTGAAAAAGGAGTATATTCCCCTTCCGGCGAAGTAGTACCTTGCAAATATGAGGATATATACTTTGTAAAAGAGCATGGAGGATGCATAAAAGCATCCTATCTTCAAAGACCAGAAGAAAGATATCATCGTTATTGGTATGATAAGAATGGAAATATAGTCTATAGCACTTATGGCTCTTGATTGTAAATCAAAGGCAACAGTTGAAAATCGATGGAGTTTTAAGCACAGGATTATTAATTAAGCATACTACTTTTATGTATTCAAGAATATACTTATTTCTTGATGTGGAGGCAGCCTAGGAATTAAATTATTCCTAGGCTGTTTCCATGACAAGAAAATATCTTAAATAAAATCATTGACACTCATTAATTTAATATATATAATTACTCCATTACATGGAGGAATAAAAATATGTTTTTTCAAATTTTAGCATTAGTCATATTAGTATTATTCAATGCCTATTTTGCAGCAAGCGAAATGGCATATATCTCACTAAATGATAACAAAATTGCAAAGCAGGCAAAAGAAGGAAATAAAAAAGCAAAGAAAATAAAGAAAATGCTAGATAATCCTAGTAAATTTTTATCAACAATTCAAATTGGAATAACACTTGCGGGTTTCCTATCTAGTGCATTTGCAGCAGATACATTCGCAACAAAACTAGCACCAATACTTAATTCATGGGCACCAAGCTTAGGAATAAACTTCTGGCAAACATTTTCAATTATAATTATTACAATAATATTATCTTTCTTCACTTTAATATTTGGAGAATTAGTTCCAAAAAGACTAGCAATGAAATATTCAGAAAAAATTGCCTTTGGAACTATAGGATTTATTAGCTTTATTTCTGTAATAGCATCACCTTTTGTAAAATTATTGAGTGGTGTTACAAACTTTATTTCTAAAATATTTGGAGTAAGTGAAAACGAAGAAAAGATTGTCACAGAAGAAGAAATAAGGATGATGATAGATGAAGGTCAGCAAAGGGGTACAATAGAGAAAGATGAAAAAGATTTAATTAATAATGTATTTCAGCTAAATGACATTACTGCAAGCGAGATTATGATTCATAGAACAGAAATATTTGCAATAGAAGTTAATGATAATTTGTATGAATTATTGGATAAAATAGATAAATATAAGTATAGTAGAATACCAGTATACGAAAAATCGATTGATGAGATAGTAGGAATTTTATTTTTAAAAGACATTTTAAAAGCAGTTAGCAAAGGAACTCAAATAGAAATTAAACAAATTATGAGAAAAGCATATTTCGTACCAGAAACAAAACCAATTGATGAACTATTTAGAGAAATGCAAACCAATAAACAGCAAATGGCAATTGTACTAGATGAATATGGTGGAACATCTGGATTAGTGACAATGGAAGATATATTAGAAGAGCTAGTAGGAAATATTTTAGATGAGTATGATGATGAAGAAATAGAATACAAAAAAATTGATAATAATACGTATTTGGTTGAAGGCAGTATGCCAATGTATGAATTAAAAAAGCTTTTGGCAACAAACTTTCCAGATGGAGATTATGATACTTTGTCAGGTTACATTATAGAGATTTTAGGAAAAATTTCTAGTGAAGGTGAAAAACTTACAGTAGAAGATAATAAATTTATTTACAATATTGAATAGATTGAAGATAACACAATTAAATGGGTGAAAATTGAGAAGAAGTTAAATACGAATTCATAGCTTATCTTTTTTGTTAAAAGCTACAATATATGTTCCTCCGCATTTACTTCGAGGTTTCGCTATTGGCGAAAACTCTCGCACGCTCCGACTGCGCTTCTATGATAAAGACTTATGTTCATCGTGTCCTAAGTCAGCTCCACTCACTAAAAGCTCTGGAACATATATTGTAGCTTTTCAAAATAGACTAGCTCTGAATTATAACCAATTTGCCAAAAAAACTACTTGCAATTTCACACAATATATGTTATTATAATAAAGGACTTTAACTTAGCTTAAGGATAACACACCACTTTAGCTCAGTTTAAGCACATATAAAATTAGGAGGTGTAATTATGACAAAGGAAAGAAAAGAAGAAATCATTAAAATTTATAGAAGAGATGATAAAGATACTGGTTCTCCAGAAGTTCAAATCGCTCTTTTAACAGAAAGAATTAATGATTTAACAGAACATTTAAAAGTTCATCAAAAAGATAACCATTCTAGAAGAGGACTTTTAAAAATGGTAGGAAGCAGAAGAAATTTACTTAACTACTTAGCAAAAAAGGATGTTCAAAGATATAGAGATATCGTATCAAAACTTGGACTAAGAAAATAATATTTTAGAGCAGGCGTTTTGCTATAACTATGCTAACGCCTGCTTATTATTACTTTTTGTAAAAATAAAGATAATTGATTTAGATGGTAGCTTGTATGATGTACTATTTACAGATAGTATAACATAGAGGTTACAACTAAATCGATTATCCTAAATATTACTTAATCATACTATTAATTTTGCATGAAAAATATTAAATATTTTAGGAGGTATTATGTTTAAAATTTATGAAACAGAGTTAGCAGGAAGAAAGCTAACAATTGAAACAGGTAAATTTGCTAATCAAGCAAATGGAAGTGTTACAGTAAGATATGGTGACACAGTTGTAATGACAAATGTTACAGCATCTAAAGAGCCAAGAGATGGAGTTGACTTTTTCCCATTATCTGTAGATTATGAAGAAAAACTTTATGCAGTTGGAAGAATTCCAGGAAGCTTTAATAGAAGAGAGGGAAAACCAGCAGATAAAGCAATACTAGTATCAAGAGCAATTGATAGACCAATTAGACCACTTTTCCCACATGATTTTAGAAATGATGTATGTGTAGTAAATACAGTTTTATCTATGGACCAAGATTGTAGTCCAGAAGTATGTGCTAATATTGGTACATCTGCTGCACTTTCTATTTCAGATATTCCATGGGGAGGACCTACAGCTGCAGTTCAAGTTGGATATGTAAATGACCAAATTATTATTAATCCAACAGAGGAGCAAAGAAAAAATAATAGATTAAGATTAACAGTTGCTGGTACTGAAGAAAAAATTACCATGATTGAAGCAGGAGCTGATGAAATACCAAATGACATTATGTTAGAGGCGATCAAAAAAGCTCATGTTGAAATAAAAAAATTATGTGCTTTTATTAAAAACATAAAAGATGAAATAGGAAAGCCTAAATTTGAGTATAAGTCATTTTCAGTTGATCCAGAATTTTATAAAGCAGTATGTGATAAATTCGAACAAGCAATGTATGAAGGAGTACAAGAACAAAATAAAGAAATAAGAAATGACAATGTAGATAAAATTGCTGAAGAAATTAAAAATTTAGCAATTGAAATGTATGGTGAAGATGCAGAAGAAGAACACAGCTTTGATATTGCTACAGCAGTTCATGACCTAGAAAAAGCTTGCGTAAGAAAAATGATCTTAACTGAGCATAAAAGACCAGATGGTAGAAAAATTGATGAAATAAGACCACTTAGTGCAGAAGTTGGACTTATTCCTAGAACTCATGGTAGCGCACTTTTCTCAAGAGGACAAACTCAAGTTTTATCTGTAGTAACTTTAGGAACTAAAGCTGATGAACAAATACTTGATGGATTAGATACTGAAACAAGTAAAAGATATATTCATCAATATAACTTCCCAGGATATAGTGTTGGTGAAGCTAAACCTTCAAAAGGTGCAGGCAGAAGAGAAATAGGTCATGGTGCCTTAGCAGAAAAAGCATTAGTTCCTGTAATACCAAGTGAAGATGAATTCCCATATACAATAAGAGTTGTATCAGAAGTACTAGAATCTAATGGTTCAACATCACAAGCTAGTATTTGCGGAAGTACTTTAGCGTTAATGGATGCTGGTGTTCCTATTAAAAAGCCTGTAGCAGGAATTTCTTCAGGTTTAATTACAAATCCAGAAAATCCAGATGATTATATTGTACTTACTGATATTCAAGATATTGAAGACTTCTTTGGAGATATGGACTTTAAAGTTGGCGGAACAAAGGATGGAATTACAGCTATTCAAGTAGATATAAAAATTGATGGCTTAACTTATGATATAATTGAAAAAGCATTTGAAAGAACAAAAATTGCTAGAGATTATATTATAGATGAAGTTATTCTAAAAGCAATTCCGGAACCTAGAAAAGAACTTTCAAAATATGCGCCAAAAATTATTTCTACAATAATTCCAACAGATAAGATTAAAGATGTTATCGGAGCTGGTGGTAAAACTATAAACAAAATCATTGATGAAACTAGTGTTAAAATAGATATCGAAGAAGATGGACATGTATTTATATATTCAAATGATATAGCAAATGCAAATAAAGCATTAAAGATAATTGAGAATATTACAAGAGAAATAGAAGTAGGAAAAGTATATGAAGGTGTTGTAACTAGAATTGCACCATTTGGAGCATTTGTTGATTTAGGTGGTGGAAAAGAAGGATTACTTCATATATCTAAGATTTCAAGTAAACATATAAATAAAGTAGAAGATGTATTAAGCATTGGAGATGAAATTAAAGCAAAAGTTACAGATATTGATAGACAAGGTAAAATTGCTTTAAATATGAAAGACCTTGAACATCATGAAGAAGAATAATTGCATATAAATTTATATTTTAGCCTGACAATATAGTATAATATAAAAAAGCTAGATGAAAATGCTAGTAAAAAAAGAAAATATACTATATTGTCGGGGCTTTTTATTTTAATTAATTTTTTTATTGTAAAACAAAAGATTTTGTAGTATAATATAATAAGAGTTTTTATATAATTTTTACGCTTATAAAGAATATAATAAATACACTATTAATAGATAGAGATAGTATAGGAGGAAATATTAAATGCAATTTTTATACTTTGTACAACAAGCATTAATATGGATTATAACAATATATTGGATATATCAATTAGTTGTAAGTATATGTTCTTTTGTTACATTAAAAGAAAAACCTTTTATTGTTAACAAAAATCATAAATTTTTAGCAATTATTCCAGCACACAATGAAGAAGCTGTTGTTGGCAATTTAATTGAGAGTTTGCAAAAACAAAATTATCCAAAGAATAAATATGATATTATTGTTATTGCAGATAATTGTACAGATAAAACAAAAGATGTAGCCCAAAGTTATGGAGTTAAAATTTTTGAAAGACATGAAGAAGATCCAGCAAAGAGAACAAAGGGAGATGCTTTAAGATTACTTTTAAATACACTTTTATCTGATCCTAAAATGGATTATGATGCCTTTTGCGTTTTTGATGCAGATAATATAGTTGATCCAAACTTTATTACAGCTATGAACAAACACTTATGCCAAGGTGAAGAAGTTGTTCAAGGTTATAGAGATATTAAAAATCCAACAGATAGTTGGATTGCATCTGGTTATGCAATTTTTTACTGGACAATGAATAGATTTTATCATTTAGCTAGATATAATGCAGGGCTTTCTCCATTAATTAATGGTACAGGCTTTATGGTTAAATTTGATGCAATTAGACCTACGGGATGGAATACAAATACACTTACAGAAGATATAGAGTTTTCTTTAAAAAGAATTATTCAGGGCAAGAGACTAGGCTGGGCAACTGATGCTGTTGTTTATGATGAGCAACCTGTTAAGTTTAAACCTTCATGGTCTCAAAGATCAAGATGGACAATAGGACACATTCAATGTTTATTTGAATATACTAAACCTTTAGCTAAAGCTGCTTCATCAAATAAAACACTTATGAATTTTGATGGACTTTTATATATGCTAGGAAGTATACCAATGTTTGTTATAACAATTTTACTTCTAGTTTTAAATGCAATAAGCTATTTATTTAATGGAATGACAACACCTGACTTTATAATGAACATTGTGAGATATATAGTTCCAACCTTTTTATTACCAATACTTACAGCAATAATTATTATGGTAATAGATAAAAAGCCAATTAAGAAGATGTGGAAGGGACTTTTAATGTATCCGATATTCTTAGGGTCTTGGTTACTTATAAACTTTAAATGTTTATTTAAGAGAGATACAACTTGGGAAAAGATTGAACATGTTAGAAATGTTAAGATAGAAGATAAGAAATTAAATCAAAATTAATTAAAGTGAAATAATAGAAATTGAATTTATAATATTATCTAGTAAAATTTTTTATTGCAAAATAATTTGCGAGGATGTTGAAATATGAATAAAAATATTAAAAGTGAGAATACAAGATATATGGTATTAGTAAAAAGGAAAGATTATTTAAAATATGTACATATTGCATTAATAATTATAGGAGCTATATTTGTTTTGCTTTCAAATTTTCATACAGCTATTTGGTTTGATGAAAGTTATTCTGTTGCAATTTCCAAACATAATATAAGCCAAATTTGGTCAATTGGAAGTAATGATGTACACCCAGTTTTATATTATATAATATTACATTTTATTGGGCTATTTACTAATAATAGTATTTTAGCTTATAGATTGTTTTCATCAATATGTGTAATTATTTTATCAATATTAGGATTTACTCATATAAGAAAAGACTTTGGAGAAAAGGCAGGATTTATATTTTCCTTCTTAATACTATTTATGCCAGTTACTTTAGCATATAGTGGTGAAATAAGAATGTATACACTAGCTATGCTATTTGTAACTGTTATGGCAATATATGCTTATAGAATATATAAAGGTGGCATAAGTAATAAAAATTGGATTATATTTTCTATATTTAGTTTAGCATCATGCTATACTCATTATTATGCATTAGCTGTAGCTTTTGTAATAAATGTATCATTATTCTTATATTTCTTAATTAATAATATTAAACAAAGAAATTATGAGGTAAAGTATAAGAAATATAGTGGCAATTTAAAAAGAAGTGTTATATCTGTTATAGTACAAATTATATTATATCTTCCTTGGCTTAGTACTTTAATTTCACTTACAGTTGGAAGTAGTAAAACTGGATTTTGGATTGGAAAGCCAGATTTCTTACAAATATTCGAATTCCAATTTACAGGTAATTTAGATGTTATATATTTACCTAGAAATTATTCATATATATTTTCTGCAATATTATTAATCTACTTAATATTTTTGTTTATTAAATATTGGAAAGATTCAAAGCCAGCTAAGATAGCTTTAATCACATATTTAGTTGTGGTAATTTTAATAGGAATATTATCAGTTTTTGTTACTCCAATTCTTTATGCAAGATATTTCTTAACAATTACAGGAATATTCATTTTTGCATTAAGTTATTTAATGTCAAAAGATAAAAGTAAAATAAGAGTTAGTCTTATTTGTATAATGATAATTATTGCATCATTAGCTACTAATATTAAGCTAATTAATATTAATTATGATGAAAAAAATTACGAGCCTGTTCAATTTGTAGAAGATAACATTCAAGATAGTGATATCTTTTTAATAGATAATAGAGGTAGTGGATTTGTAATATCTCAGCATTTTCAAAACCATAAGCTATATTTTTATGATATAGAAAATTGGAATGTTGATGAAGCATATAAAGCTTTTGGAACTACTATTCATAATTTAGAGGACTTAAAAGATTATGATGGAAGAATATGGGTTATATCAGATAATAGTGGTTTCCTAGAAAGAGTAAAAGAAGAATTAAATGAAGATAATCTAAATGTAATTGATAAGCAGTTTTTTGATACTGCATATAAGACATATAAATATGATATTACTTTAATAGAAAAATGAACAATTAAAAATTAATATATAATATAAATAGTAAATTAAAGTTTTATAGGTTTGCTTTAAATTGAGGAAAATAAACCTAAATATAACATATAGGATAAGTTTATGAAAAAAGACATAAAAGTATATGCTTTTGTTGGACCATCAGGTACTGGTAAAAGCTATAGAGCTCAAATGGTAGCTGGAGAATATGATATTAAATACATCATTGATGATGGAATCTTAGTTAAAGATAACGATATTGTTGCTGGAAGTTCAGCAAAAAAAGCTCCAACTAAAATAGAAACAGTAAAAAGAGCTTTATTTATAAATGAAGAGCAGAGAAAGGAAATGGTAAAGGCTTTTAACAAATTAAAGCCTAAGTCAGTTTTAATTTTAGGAACCTCAGATAAAATGGTTGCTGAAATTGCTAAAAATCTAGAGCTTCCTAAAATTGAAAAAACTATATATATTACAGATGTTGCAACAGAAGAGGAAATAAAAGATGCAAAAAGAATTAGAACAACTGAAGGAAAGCATGTTATACCTGTTCCAACATTTGAAATAAAAAAAGATTTTTCGGGCTTTTTATTAGATCCACTTCAGATATTTAAATCTAAAGGGAGTGGGGAAAAACCATATATTTCTGAAAAATCTATAATAAGGCCAACATTTAGTTATATGGGAAATTACACTATTTCAGATACAGTCTTTAGACAGATAATTGAATATATTGCATCTAAAACTGATTCAATAACTGAAATTATTAGAGTAAGAGTAAATAAAACTGAAAATGGACCTTCTATTTATGTTGAAGCAGAAGTAAAATATGGTTTTAACCTTATGAATGAACTTAAAAAGTTTAAGGAAAAATGCATTAGAGAAATAGAAAGACAAACAACTATGAATGTTGTCCAAATGAAAGTTATAGCTAAAAAGCTTACACTTCCAAATTTATTTGAAAACTAAAGAAATAAAAAAGAAAGGAAAAAAATTATGTCATTTATTATAGCCGTTGATGGACCATCAGGAACAGGAAAAGGAACTATTACAAAATTAGTAGCAGAAAAATTTGATTTTCAATATCTAGATACAGGAGCAATGTATAGATGTGTTACATTAAAAATGATTAATGAAAAAGTTTCATTAGAAGATGAAGAAAAAATTGAAAATATTTTAAAAAATATTAAAATTGATTTAGATGGAGATAAAATCTATTTAGATGATACTGATGTATCTAAAAGAATAAGAGAAGAAGACGTAACAAATTTAGTATCACAAGTATCACATATTCCAATTGTAAGAACTAGTATGGTTGAACTTCAAAGAAGAATATCTGAAGGAAAAAAAGTTATATTAGATGGAAGAGATATTGGAACAAATGTATTTCCAAATGCTGAAGTAAAAATATATTTAGATGCATCCACTGAAGAAAGAGCAAAAAGAAGATTTAAACAAAATAAAGAAAAAGGTATAGATATACCATTTGAAGAAGTAAAGAAAAATATTGAATTTAGAGATAATAATGATAAAAATAGCAAAATAGGAGCTTTAAAAAAGGCAGAAGATGCAGTATATATTGATACAACAAATTTAAGCATAAAACAAGTACAAAGAAAAGTTGTAAAAATTATTAAGAAAAAACAAAAACAAATTAAAAAGATAGAAAACGCTTATGTTATGACAAAGGATACTCCTTTAAAGAAATTTGCTCATAGGTTAATTAAAGGATTTTTAGGATTATTATATAGAATAGTTTATAGACCTAAAATAGTAGGGTTAGAAAACTTTCCAAAAGATGAAGGTTTTATTATTTGTTCTAAACATATTAATTACTTAGATGCTGCAGGAATCATTTTACTTAATAAAAAGAATATAAGGTTTATTGCTAAAGCAGATTTATATAGATTTGGAATTCTATCTTTTCTAGGGCATTTATTTAACATAATTCCGGTAAAAAGAGGAAAAAGTGATATTAATTCAATTAAATTATGTTTAAAAGCTCTTAAGAATAAAGAAATATTAGGAATATTTCCAGAAGGGACTAGAAAAGGTCTTGAAAAACATATGAAAGTAAAAAATGGAGCTGTTTTTCTTGCAGAAAAAGCTAAAGTAAAAATAGTTCCAGTTGGAATACAAGGTTCATTTAAACCTTTTACTAGAATTATATTTAATTATGGAAAACCAATTAATGTTCATGATTTTAATAATGGTGATGAAGATTGGTTAGATAAAGCAAGTGAAAAAGTTATGGATGATATAATTATGTTGACAAAGGAAAAAGTTTAATATATAATATAATGGTTAAAAAAGCAAATTAAAAGGAATGGTAAAAATAAATGATAGAAGATAATATTTCTTTTGAAGAATTATTAAATAATTCAATGAAAAACGAAAAACTTGGAAAAGTTGTAGAAGGAACTATTATTAGCATAACTAAAAGTGGAGAAATAATAGTTGACCTTAATTATAAAGCAGATGGAATTATCCCAAGAAATGAGTATTCATATAATCTTGAAGATAATCCGTTAAATGATTTAAAAGTAGGAGATAAAATTATAGCAGATGTTCTTAAATTAAATGATGGACAAGGAAATGTACTTTTATCTTGTAAAAAAAGAAAAAGAATTGAAGCAAGAAAAGAATTTGAAAATAAAGTAAATAATAATGAAATATTTGATGAGCCAGTATTAGAAAAAAATGATAAAGGCTTAATAGTAGATTATAAAGGAATTAGAATATTTATTCCACATTCACTTTCTGCAAATCAAACTGATAGAGTTAGATTTAAAGTAATTGAATATAATCCTAAAGAACATAGAATAATTGCTTCTGCAAAAGTTATACTTGATGAAGAAAAAAAGAAAAAAGAAGATGAATTTTGGAATAATGCTGAGGTAGGAAAGACATATAAAGGAATAGTTAATAGCATTTGTTCATATGGAGCTTTTGTAGACATTGATGGTGTACAAGGGTTACTTCATGTGTCTGAAATGTCTTGGGATAGAGGAGCTAATCCAAATGATATTTTAAAGCCAAATCAAGAAATAAATGTCAAAATAAAGACATTAGATAAAGAAAATAAAAGAATGCAATTAACCTATGAAGGAAAAGGCGAAGACCCTTGGAAAAGTGCTAAATATAAAGTTGGAGATATAGTAAGGGTAAAAATTAAAAAGCTAATGCCATTTGGAGCATTTGCAGAATTAGAAAAAGGAATTGAAGGATTAATACATATATCTCAAATTTGTGAAGAAAGAATTACTAAACCTGAAGATAAATTAAAGGTTGGTCAAAAAGTTAATGCAAAAATAATTGATGTTAACTTAGAAGAAAAAAGAATTGAACTTTCAATTAAAGAATTAGAAGGAACAAGTAACGAATATAATAGTGAAGAAGAATAAAATACAATAATTTATAGGGGGAAAATAAAATGATAAACGAAAAAATAAGAAATATTGCAATTATAGCACACGTTGACCATGGTAAAACAACATTAGTTGATGCCTTATTAAAACAAAGCCATGTATTTAGAGAAAATGAACAAGTTGGAGAAAGAATAATGGACTCTAATGATCTTGAAAAAGAAAGAGGAATTAC
>CAWVEX010000037.1:0-11941 GCA_963928415.1 Bacillota bacterium
ACTTATAACAAAAAGGTTAATTTTATTGATTTTTCTAGTTTAGATAAGATAACTAATGAAATACAAAAATAAAGACAAATTACAATAAGTGTAGCAGATAGTTAATTGATAATTATCTGCTTTTGTAGTATTATAGGAATATATAAATTGTAAGATGTAGGAGAAATTTTGTATGAAAAGAGAAACAAAAATAATTATTGCAATTATTTTTTGTATATTGATATATATTTTAGGAAAAGTATATGAAATTCCTGATGATAATTATATAAAAATGCAAGAAATTAATGATAATAAAAGTCTTATAGGATTATCAAAAGAAGAAGTTGCTGAATTGTTAGGAGAACCGAGATACCAATATATAGATGTAGAAGATAAACAGAGTTATATATATAATGCAGGTACAACGGTCAAAAAAAGAATATTAGGTAATAGTTATGGCAGAAAAGTTTATGACTTTAGAATAAACTTTGATGAAAATGGCAAAGTAGAACACACCTATATAAAAGAATGTACCTAAAAATATTTAAACAATGTATGTTTTAATATTGAAAAAATGGAGATAGCAATCTCTATTTTTTTAGTTTAAAAAAGTTGTAACCTTTTATAAAAAAATGTTACTATGTATATGAAAGTTAACTAAAATAAAAGGAGATTTAGATCTAAATTGAAAAAAGAAATTTTAAAAGATTATCTATTAAATGACAAAGTAGATATAGACAAACTATTAGATAATTTCTATGGATATGTCTATATAATTGTAAAAAATGGAGTTAGTATATGTTTAACAGATGAAGATATAGAAGAAATAGCTATATCAAACATCAGAAAGGAGTTTGGTATGAAAACTAATAAAAATAAAAGAATAGTTTATGCGATTTCCTCTGTATGTGCCGTATTTATATTAGGAGTAGGAATATTTGTAGGAACAAGTAAATTAAATAATAATCTACTTCAAGGCGATACTTTAGAAATTGGAAAAACAGAAGAAAATATAAATAAAGAAGAAAGTTTGGATATTGAATTAAATATAAATAAAATTAAAGATATGGAAATGTTAAAATTAGATTTAGATGTAAAAATTGTTGAGTCTAAGGATTTACCAGAAAAATTTAATTTTATGGAAAAAGTAAAAATACCATCAGAATATAAATTTAAAGATAGTTATAATGTGTATACTAGAAAAGATATGAATGTAGAGGAATATAATGTATTACATGATTATGTATTTAATTATCAAAAAGATGATTTTAGTGAAGAAATAAAAATAGCTTTTTCAGAAGTAGGAGAACCATTAAGAGATTATTTTATAGATGATAAATATATAACATCAAAAATAGGTGATGCAGAAATAATCATAACACAATATAAACAAATGTATATGGCAAGTTTCAAATATAAAGATATTTACTTTGATATTGAAACAAGTGGAATAAAAGAAAATGAGTTAGCAGAATTATTAGTGTCTATAATCGAAAATATATAATTTATTTAGCTTTAGTCTCAAGATAAATAATAGCGAGACATTACAATTTTGCAAAAGTAAAAATGATATTATAATACCCTGAATAAAAGTGCCGAAAGCACATAAAACATCCCCCTTTTATTTTCGAGAGAGCGACTAGAAATAGGTTGCTCTTTTTGTATTATATATTCATTAATTATCAATTTACTTTTTTTATCAAATAAATTGTAACAATAATTTTATACAGGATGAATATAATTCAGCAATTGACTTTATAAAAAAGCATAATTGTGATATAATAGATAAGAATTGTATAAAAAACGAATATAAGGAAGTGGTTTAATGCAAAAAAAGAGAATAAAAAAAATGAGGATAAAAATTTCGCACATGCCGTTATATCATGGGCGAGATGAATTTATGGAAAAGCAAGAAGAAACATTGAAAAATCAACATTCTCTGAAAGTGGATGATTACATATTTAACAAAAAAGATTATAAACGTAAAGAACAGTTAAAATAAACTAAGTTATCAGAATGTCATAAAACTAATATACAATATATGTCCAAACAATATTTACAAAATTAATATACAATGCTAATATTTGTATAGGAGGAATAGTTAGATGACAGAAAATTTAATTCATTTATCAAAATCAAAATATTGTAAGGCGATTCAATGCAAAAAAATATTATGGATGGATAAATATAAAGAAGATGAGAAAATTGTAAAAGCAAGTGAAAATGTTTTAAATAATGGGACTAAAGTCGGAGAACTAGCAAGAGGATTATTTGGAGATTATACTAACATACAATTCAATTCAGATTTATCCAAAATGATAGAAGACACGAAAGTTGCAATAGATAACAAAGTAAGTATAATAACAGAAGCCTCTTTTAATTATAACAATAATTTTTGTAGTGTAGATATTTTGAAAAACGATTTAGATGGACTAGAAATATATGAAGTTAAAAGTTCAACGGAAATAAGTGATATTTATGTTGATGATGCTTCATATCAATATTATGTTTTAAGCAGTTTAGGCTATAATGTAAAAAAAGTAAGTATAGTGTATATAAATAATCAATATATACTACAAGGTGAACTTGAATTAAATAAATTATTTAATATAGAAGATATTACGGAAATTGCAAAAAACAAGTATAATGAAGTAAAAGAGAATATTGAGAAGATAAATAAGTATATAAATAATCATAACAAAGATAATGAACCTGAAGAACAAATAGGAGAGAGATGTATAAAACCATACTTTTGCAAGTATTGGGAATATTGTACAAAAAGTTTACCTAAACCAAATGTGTTTGACATTCATGGTGGAATGCATATTAAACAAAAATTCGAAAAATATTATGAGGGAAAAATAAGTTTTAAAGACCTACAACATGAAAAACTTAATCCGAAATATTTAGAGCAAATTGATTTTGAAATAAATAATAAAGAACCTAAAATAGAAAAAGAAGAAATTAAAGAATTATTAAATTCTTTAAAATACCCATTATATTTCATAGACTTTGAAACTTTTCAACTTGCAATCCCAGAATACGAAGGCACAAAGCCATATCAGCAATTACCTTTTCAATATTCACTGCACATAATTGAAAAAGAAGGAACATCAATACAACATAAGGAGTTTTTAGCAGAAATAGATGACAAGGATTTTCTAAGGCATTTTGCAGAGAGTATGATAAAAGATATTCCTCAAAATGGTAGTGTAATTGTATATAATATGTCATTTGAACACTCAAGAATAAACGAACTTGGAGAAATTTTTCCAGATTTAAAACAAGAACTTATGAGAATAAACAATAATATGGTAGACTTTTTACCACCGTTTAAAAAAAGACAATATTATATGAAAGAAATGGAAGGCTCTGCATCAATAAAAAAAGTTTTGCCAGCATTATATCCAGATGACCCAGAACTTAATTATCATAATTTACCTGTGGTACATAATGGGGAAGAAGCATCTGCAACATTTTTAAGTTTACAAGGAAAGTCAAAACAAGAACAGGAGAAATTAAGAAAAGGTCTATTAGTTTATTGTGAACTTGATACATATGCAATGGTTAAAATATGGGAAAAATTGAAAGAAGTTGTAAAGAAAGATTAAAAATAATATTATATTAAAGGAGAAAAAATATGAGTAAAAATAATAATGAAGATATTAAAAAAGATACTATTTTAATTAATAGAATGTGTACAGGAACATATACTATAAATAATATTGGCCATGAAATAATTAATTATTTTAAAGCTAGCGATGGAAATGTATATATATACATTTCACCTTATGGCTCAATGTCTAAGAAATATGATAATAGGATAAAAACTATATTATTAACAAGTTCTTTATCAAATCACAAAATTGAAATAATAGCAAAAATAGACGAACCTGTACAGGAAATAATATTTAAAGAAAATGAAAATAAAAAACCTTCAGAAATACATAAAGAGCAAGTAAAAAAATACAAAAATGTTCTTTATGGAGGAAAAACATTAGAAAAAATTTTTGAAAATAATTTCAAAAATGAAGAAGCTATACATATTACTTTTAAAACAACTCCTAAAAATATGAAGAAACCAAAAAATGGAAAGCACATATATATTACGGATGATGAATCTTATAAAGATTTTGAAAATACTGAAAATTGTAAATATATTATAATAAAGAAAAATCTTGCCAGTTCCAGTTTAAAACAATATTTTGAGCAAGTAAGAGATAAAAAGGATTATAAAATAATAACTGATTGTTTAGAAGAAGAAGAATGGGAAGATTTTAATCCAGAGAAAATAACGGAGAAAAATACTGAAGAAGATGGAAAAATTAATTTTTTACAGTTAATTGAAAAAGAGGATGAAGAACAAATATATACAAATATGATATGGTACTGGCTTTCAAGAAAAGGGATTTTTAATAAATTTTTAGAATTTATTGATTATAGTGAATTTATAGATAATTATGATATACAAAAAGAAAAAGTTGTTCAAGGAGGCAGAACGGACATATTGGCATTAGGAGAAAAATATATTATTCTAATTGAAAATAAAATAATGTCTGGAGTTAATGGAGTTGAAAATGAAGAAAACTTAGAACAAAAATATGGCATATATAACAGGACACAACTTAGCAAATATATAATAGGAATAAAAGAAAAGCAAAAAGAAGGAAAATTATTTAATAAAGAGGAACGCGATAAAAAAACACAAGATAATAGAATTATAAAAGGATTGATTTTTATTCCAGATTATAGAGTAAATGACTTCAATAATGAAATTCATAATTTAAAAGAAGACGATATTGTAAAAGAATATTATAAGATAATTAAATATTCGGAACTATATAATTTTTTTAATAAAAAAGATATTAAAGAAATAATGCTTAATGATTTGTATGGAAAGAAATATTATTTGGATTTTTTAAGTGGAATAGAATTTCAGAAGCAATCTAACTTAAGCGAAAAAAATAAAATAGAAATGAGAAGAAAATTTATACATGCTATAAAATATGCTGACAAATAGTTATATAAAAGTATAGAAATAGGAGTATAACAATGGAATTATATGAAAAAAACGGAAATATATTATACATACTAAACATATTAAAAAAATATACTGATGAACAACATAAGTTATCTACACAACAAATAAGAGAAAAAATAATTAAAGAATATAATGTAGAAATAGACACAAGAACAATAAGAAGAAATATTATTTTACTACAACAAAAATTTGGCTATGACATAAGTACATATAATGATAATAAAGAAGGCTACTATATAACTAATGATCCAGAAACTGATTTTGAGCCAGGTGAGATAAGAGCAATTATAGATACATTTAGTTATTCCACTTTTATAGAAGAAAAAATAGCAAGAGGAATAATAAAAAAGTGCAAAAATTTGCAAAATATTTATGAAAACGAAAAACTAAAAAATTATCGTATATATTCACCTAAAGGTAGAACTAGTAACATAGAGGTAATAAAAAACATAGAAGATATTTCTAATAGTATCGCAAATAAAAACAAGTTGCAATTTGAATATTGGAAATACTGCATAGAAGGAGATAGAATAAAAAAACAAATAGTAAGTAAACCAGTTGTATCTCCTTATGCGATTTTGTATGATAAGCAACAATTTTATATGTTAGGAATAAAAGATGGCAATGAAGAGTTTTTTCATTATAGATTAGATAGAATAAAAAATTTAGCAGAATTACAAGAAAAGGTAAAAATAACAAAAACAGAAAAAGAAATAGAAGAATATGTAGAAACTTCAGTAGAAGTGTTTAGTGGAAATGAAATAGAAATAGAGGCAGAGTGTGATGAGTACTTATTAGGAGAAGTTTATGAAAAGTTTGGAAAAAAACTAGAAGTAATGCCAATAAATAAAAACAAATTCACAATGAAATTAAAAGCGAATCCACTAGGATTTAAATTGTGGGCAATGAGAAATTTGGATATGGTAACAATAAAAAAACCAGAGAGCCTAGTTAGCGAAATAAAGAAAGTAATTGAAGATGCTGAAAAAAGATACAAGTAAATAAAAAAATATATACTTATTCTCTAAAAAATTTAAATTGTAAATTGTTATATACTAAATTTACTTAAACAAGAATACAATACTTGACCACACATATTGTATATAAAAAAGATAGCTAATATAATTAAAATGTATTAGTTATCTTTTTTTGGTGTTATAACAGGAAAACAATTTTAAGTCGTTAAGTGCATTTAATAAAAATAATAAGCTTTATAATTAAATGTTTTATAAGAAAGTATAGGAGTTGATATAATTTGAAAAATGCTATGATAGAAAAGAAAATAAATGACACAGAAGAAAAAATATTAGATGAATATGATTTAATAAATTCACTATCTATTGGAAATTATTGTCGAAAAATAAAACATAAATTCAATACAGAAGAATTAGCAGTTTTAGTTTATAGAAATAAAAGAATGAGCATTGATGAAAAAATAAGCATATATAAAAATCTAATAAAAAATTATCCAGATATGGAGGTAATAAAAAGAATAAACTGCAAACATTATGATAGTGTAAGAGAACTAATAAGTGATGAAATAAAAAGATTACAAGATTTAAAAACGAATTTCTTAAAACAGGAAGAAAATGTGGTTTATTTCTTTAATGCATACTATGAATCTACACGAAAATGGGACAATTATATAGCTACAAAAAATAATATAGTGAAAACATACAAAGAAATAGATGAACTAATAGCACAAGATATAAAAGAATATGAAGACATAATAGCATATAATGTTTCTAAAAAATATCTAAATTGTGATAAGCCAATTATTACTGCCGAATTTCAAGTTATAAATAACAAAAGAATACTAAACAATATATATGATTAAAAAAATAACTTTTTAGATATAGATAATATTTATATAAAAATACCTACACATTTTAAAAAAGGAGATATTTTAGCTACTTGGGATTATATGCCATCTCGAAAACGGATTAGAAGCCCAAAATAGTGATGTGTTTGTTTTAGATGATATGAGTACATGGGATAAAAATTTAGATAAACTTTTAGCAGATGGAAATCATGACTCTTCTGATATGATAGGATATGGATACTTTTTAGCTGAAGATTCAAGCGAAGTTATTTTTGATAACAAGTGGAATTATGATAGCTTTGAGTATTTTAATGGAAAATTAAATGGAAAATATAGAATTCTTAAAGCTATAAGTAGTTTGATGAAAAATAAAATATCGTTAGAACTATTTTTAGATGCTTATGAAGAATTTAAGATAGATGATAGAAAATATATTGGAAATTGGTATACAGAAGAAGGTTTAAAATTAGCAGGATTTTCAGATGGAGATATTAAAAAATTAAAACAAAAGGATGAAAAAAGTGTGGAAGAATAATTTTATAAATATATTGATATTGAAAATTAGGAGATAGAAAAAGATGAGTAAAATTAACCTATTACAAGTAATGTTTAATTTTAACAATTACGAACATCACTATGAAAATGTATATTCAAGTTTAGAATTAGCAAAACAAGTAGGAGAAATATGGTTAGAAAATGAACTGAGAAAAGAATATGAAGATTGGTTTGAAGAAGATACAAATGCAGATGTTAAAAGAAAAGAACTATCTAAAGAACAGTTATTTAAACTAAAAACAATTTATGACTTTACTATAACAGAGTTTGACCCTAAAGCAGTTGAACAATTAAAAAATAATTTACCAGTTGTAATTGATGAGGATATTCATAATTTATATTGTAGCAATCTAACACCAGCTAAAATTGAACATTGCTTTGATTATAACGGAAAAGAGATTTATATTTCGGGGGTATATATTTTTAGTTATAACGGAAAAAAACGTGAACAAAAAGTAATGATGGATTACGAAGATTATATAAATCCATCTGCAGGTACAAAATTTAAAAAAGGAGATATTGTAAAAATAAAAAAAGATTATGATAGTCATCTAGGAGATTATAATTTTTATGATAAATTACATGTAATAACAGATATTCCTCACAAAGTAAAAAATCAAAAGTTTTTTAGAAATTCTTATGGAGTTATAGTTAATCATAATAGTTTTGATGAAGGTTGTCATGCAGATGTCTTTAATGAAAAAGAACTTGAACTATATACAAATAAATTACCTGAAGACTCTCCTATTATATTTTTAAGTAAGTATTTTAAAGGAGAAATAAAATTAAAAAATAATACTTGGAGAGATATTGAAAGTGGAAGAATAACATTAAATGAGAATACAAGCTTTAGAGATGTTCCAGAGATAATGAAGCAAATGAAAGGAAAACCATAATATGAATACAGGATTTAAAAATTTAGATGAAATAATTGAATTAAAAAAAGGAGATTTAATGGTAATAGCTTCTAGACCAGCAATGGGAAAAACAGCATTTGTATTAAATATGTTAAGTCACATTGCATTAGAAAACAAAAAGAAGGTTATATTTATTAGTTTAGAAAACAGTGAAGAAAACATTAAAAGAAGACTAATTATAAGTAATTCGACGATAGAAGTAAAAAAGTTTAATCTGTATAAAAAAAATGAAATTCAAACATTAAACTTTTCAGAAAATGATTTAGATAAAATTAAATATGGAATAAAATTATTAAAAAAATCTCCAATATATATAATGAGTGATACTCCATATACAATAAAAGATATATGTGAAAAATCTAGAAAACTCAAAGAAGTAAAAGATATAGAACTAATTATAATTGATTATCTTCAGTTAATACATTTTGATAAAAATATGTTACTAAGTAGAAATGAAGAAGTTACTGAAATATTAAAAAATCTAAAAATATTAGCAAAAAATTTAGATGTTCCAGTTATTGTAACAAGCCAATTGTCAAGAAAATGCGAAAAGAGAGATAATAAAAGACCGACGATGTCAGATTTTTCAGATTCAAAATATGGAATTTATACATACTCTGATGAGGTACTGTTTATTTATAGAGATTCTTATTATAACAAAGAAAACAAAAATGATATTGCAGAGATAATTGTTGAAAAGAATAAAAAAGGAAATACTGGTATAGTTAAACTAAAATGGATACCAGAGTATTTAAAGTTTAGTAATACTATAGAAAATATTTAAGAGTTGCATTAACTGTAAATGACTTCAATTACTAATTTGTATTAGAAAGACGAATAGGTTTATAGGTAAATCCTTTATTAGAAACCTAAATATATTATAAAAGGAACAAAATAAAAAAATGGAAAAATCGGAACTATTATTAGATGAAGCAAATGAAAAAATATTAAATAAACTAGATAATATTGTAGGATTAAATAAATGTAAAGACACCTTAAGAGAAATAATAAAATACCATGAAATAATGAGAGAATACAAATGTAATATTGAGTTTGAAAATTATAATATAATTATAAGAAATGAATCAGCTTATAATTCGTACGAAAAATTGGTAAAAGTTATTGCAGAAATTTACTATGAAAATAAAATTATTTCAAATTCCGATATATTATATATTTCTAAAGATGAAATACGAATAAATAGAGTAAAAATGGAAAAATGGGAAGGCGCCAAAGAGGGACTTATAGTATTGGACTTAAGTGATTTGGGCTGGAACTCAAGTGATATAAGAAAATCTATCATACAGATTATAAATACATTTCCAACAAAATCTTTTATAATGATTGAATGTAGTTATAAAGAAGGTGAAACTAATGCACAATATTTTGATTATTTTACTTGGGCTATGAAAATAAATAAAATCTCTCCTGATGAGAAAGAAATATATGTTGAAAAATTTATGAAAAAAAATAATTTAATATATAGTAAAAATATTTTAAAGAAAATATCAGAAAATAGCTACTATAAAATACAGAGTGAATTAATAAATATTTTAGTAAAAAGTAAAATTAATAAAACAAATAATGTTGATTACTTATTACAGGATAATCAAGGGCAAAAAGAAAATAAAAAAGTAAATAAAAATACGGGAATGAAGGAACTTGAAAGTCTAATAGGATTAGAAGATACAAAAGAACAAATTAAAAAGATAATAAACTATATAAAAGTATGCAAGAATAGAAAAAAATTACCAATGTTACATATGGTGTTTAATGGAAATCCAGGTACTGGAAAAACTACTGTTGCAAGAATTATAGGAAAAATTTTTTCAGAAGAAAAAATTTTATCAGATAAAGAAAATTTTGTGGAAACACAAAGAAATGATTTGATAGGAGAATATGTTGGACAAACTGCCCCTAAAACGCAAAGGGTAATTGAAAAAGCTATAGGAGGAGTATTATTTATTGATGAGGCATATTCTATTGCATCATATATTAGTGACGAAGCAGGGAGAGATTATGGAGCAGAGTGTATAGCAACATTATTAAAAGGTATGGAAGATCATAGGGAAGAGTTGTGTGTAATTCTAGCAGGTTATACTAATGAAATGGAAAGAATGCTAAATGTAAATCCAGGTTTTGAAAGTAGAATCCAATTTGTAATAAACTTTCCAGATTATACAGCTGAAGAACTATATATGATATTTAAAGGATTATGCAAAAAAGAAGAATATAAAATTGCACCAAACATAAAAAATTATTTAGTAAAATATTTTGAAGTAGCAAAAAAATGTAAAAACTTTTCTAATGCAAGGTTTGTGAGAAGTCTATTTGAAAAAATAAAAATAGAGCAGGCAAATCGTGTAATTAATGAAGAGGAAAATAAAAATCTTATAAAACTCGAAGATGTATTGAAAGCAATAAGTAATATCAAAATAAAGAAAGATAAGGTAAAACAAAAAATAGGATTTTAAAAAGATTATAAATAAAAATATAATCTTTAGAGATATTCCAAAGATAATGAAGCAAATGAAAGGAAAGTCAGAACAATGGAAAATAGAGTAGAACTATGTTGCCATACAAAAATGTCAAAATTACAAGGAGTTAACTGTGCTAAAGAATATATAGACGAGGCTATAAATCGAGGCTACAAATCTATTGCTATAACAGATGTTGATAGCACTCAAAGTTTTTTTGAAGCATATAAGTATACCCAAAATACTGATTTTAAAATTATATATGGTTCTGAAATGCATTTTAAAATTTCACAGAATTCGGATAAAATATATACAATATATGTTTATGTTAAAGAGCAAAACGGCTTAAAAAACTTATATAAGTTAATATCAAAAGCATATAATAATAAAACACTTCAAATATACAAAAGTGACTTAATAGAATATAGAAGTGGTTTATTATATGCTGCGATTGGGAATAAAAGTGAAGTTTATCAAAATATTGAAGATAAAAATATTAATTCCATAATAGATTTTTATGATTTTATTGGAATTGAGCCAAATGAAAGCGACAAAAATGTAAACATAAAAATTAGTAAATTATGTAAAAAATATAATAAGATGCTTATAGGAACATCAGAATGCAATTTTATTAATAAAAATGACTATAGATGCAATGAAATATTAAATATTTATAAAAAAAGTGCTAATATTAAATTAGGAAATACAAAATATTTTCAAACTACGGCTGAACTATTAAGTTGTTTTAATTATATAGAAAATTCAGAAGACATTGTAATAAATAATCCTATAAAAATATCGGAACAAATAAAGAGTATTAATGTAATGCCATACAAGATTACGTATCCTAAAATAGAATTTGCAACAAATACTATTTCACGAAAATGCTATGAAAAAGTAAAAGAAATATATGGCGAAAAATTGTCAAAAGAAATTGAAGAAAGATTAAAGTTAGAATTACACTCTATTGAAATAAATAATTTTGCAAGTATATATTTAATCTCAAGTGAACTTGTAGATTATTCAAAAAAGTTAGGATACAAAGTAGGTTGTAGAGGGAGTGTAGGAAATTCATTTGTAGCATATTTATTAGGAATTACAGATATTAATCCTATACAATATAATCTTCCTTTTGAATTTTTTGCAGGAA
>CAWVEX010000038.1:0-62834 GCA_963928415.1 Bacillota bacterium
TATTGATTTTATATCTTGAAGGGAGTTTTGTCTACTACATAGCTAAAGCCTTCGTTACTACCGGCAAGCCGGAAGTATATTTATAATTAAAAACCCAAAGAGGAACGTCCCTTTTGGGTTTCCCTTTTGGTTTTCCCTTTTGTTTTTTTCCTTTTTGGTTATCTATCTCCATCATCTTCTCTTCTAGCATATTTTTGTCCAAATCTACTACTTTGATTTTTAGCTTCTTGAATCTTTTTTATTCTGCCAGCTGCTTTTTTCATTGATAAATTATTACATACTTGTCCAACAATTTCACTATATAGTCTTATTTCATTTCTCTCATCAGAATTACTTGCTTTTTGATATCTTTTCATTAATTCATCTTTTAGTCTTTTTGCATTACCCTCAACACCTAAAAGTACCTCAAGTTGAGATAAGGCTCTATCTCTTTCTTTTCTTTTTTCATCTAGCTCAGCTTGTAATAAATCCTCTTGTTTTATTTCCACTAAAGTATATGCTCTATTTCTAGCACCACTATCTATTGCATCTATTTGCCTTCCTTTGTATTGCATTTCAGAGTCTATTGCTCTTATACTTCTTAATAAATCTAATGACAATTCTACTGCATCTTTCATAATATTTATTTTTTCCTTTCATCTTTAATCTATTTTTATTTTTTCAAGCAATTTCCACATTCCTTTAGGTTCTGGCAAATCTGTAAATACCATTTTTTCTTTTGTTGTTGGATGAATAAAAGTTAATTTGTATGCCCATAAGCAAATTCCAGTGTCTTTCCCTCTTCCATGATATTTATTATCTCCATATATTGCATGCATTCTACTAGATAATTGAACTCTTATTTGATGATGTCTTCCTGTATGTAAATCCATCTTTAGTATTGAAAGATTTTCTTTTTCATTATATCCTAGAACTTCATAATCTAATATAGCTTCTTTAGCATTTTTCTTAGTAGGTTTTACTACATAACTTGTATTATTTTTTTCATCTTTCCACAAATAATCCACTAAAGTATCTTTATTTTTTTCCATTTTGCCATTACATATTACTAAATATTCTTTTTTAAATGTTTTATTTCTTACTTCTTCACTTAACCTTGATGCTGCTTTTGATGTTTTTGCAAATACCATTACTCCGCCTACTGGTCTATCTAGTCTATGCACTAATCCTAAATATACATTTCCTGGCTTTTGATACTTTTCTTTCAAATATTCTTTGATAATTGTAAGCATATCTTTATCTCCAGTTTTATCTGATTGTGATGGTATGTTTACCATTTTTTCTACGACTATTATGTGGTTGTCTTCATATATTACTTTCATCTTCATCTCATTTCTAACTGTATTAAATACAATTTACAATAGCATATTACGAAAAAAAGTTAATTTGTTATTGACTTATACCTTTGCTCCTTATATAATTAACTTGCCTTTCAATTTGAGGCTGAAAGGAGGCGTACTACATATAACGCATAACTTATTAAAATTATTAGCACTTATTATTGTTTATCTAATATTAGAAAATAATAACAAAGACTAATAAAGGCAAAATACCGGGATGGCAACTCCCGGTATTTTTTATTGCGTACTTTAATTGCATAACTTACTGCAATATTGCTATTCATATTATATATTAAATTATTGCATTTGTCAAATAGCATTTGAATTTTACTCTTCCCATCTTCCATATATTCCACAAGGAAGTATCATTTTTGAATTAGTCATAGGAAGTCCTAATTCTCCATGACTAAACTTTCCTTTTACTTTTTTTGGCATATTTATTCTTAATAAATTTTCTAATACTTGGCTAGATATTCCTGTAGTATATGAATTTATTAAAAAGAAAAGTGGTTTATCTGAAAGAACATTCATACAAAGTTTTACTAAGTCTGCAATATTATCTTCAAACTTCCATACTTCTCCATTTGTTCCTCTACCATAAGAAGGTGGATCCATTATTATTGCATCATACTTATGTCCTCTTCTTATTTCTCTATTTACAAATTTAACAACATCATCTACTAAAAATCTAATAGGCTTGTCTCTTAGTCCAGACGAAGCTACATTTTCTTTTGCCCATTCGCACATACCTTTTGAGCTATCTACATGGCAAACAGAGGCGCCTGCTTTTAAGCAAGCAACACTAGCGCCTCCAGTATATGCAAATAAATTTAATACTTTTATTTCTCTAGCACTATTTTTTATTTTGCTCATCATCCAGTCCCAATTTACAGCTTGCTCTGGGAAAATACCTGTATGCTTAAATCCCATAGGTTTAATATTGAAAGTTAAATCTTTATATTTTATTTGCCAAGATTTTGGAAGTGGTTTAATAAAATTCCAATTACCACCACCAGTGTTACTTCTATTATATTTGGCATTTGCATTTTTCCATTTTTCAGGGAAAGACTTTTCTTTCCATATTATTTGTGGGTCAGGTCTAATTAAAATTATATTTTCCCATCTTTCAAGCTTTTCGCCATTTGCCATATCTAGTATTTCATAATCTTTCCAATTATTTGCTACGTCCATTTTTCCTCCAATTTTATTATTCTATAAAGTACCTAGTAATTGTATAAACTGATATAAAAGAGAAAATAGTATTGCTTGTACAATTACTGAACTTATTACTAATCCTGTTATTATTTTTTTGTTCATAATCCCCTCCTATAATTTAAGTTTTAGATTAAATCATTTGCATTTTATTTAGTCTACTTAAATTATATTCAAGGCTTATTATAGTTATTACTTAAATCGCTCGTGCTTTTTCGAGCTTTTTTATTATTTTTTACTTAATTCTTACTTAGTTCTTCTTTTATATTTTTTGCTAATTCTTCATTAATTCCTTTTACACTTGCTATTTCATCAATTGAGGCTTCTTTTATTTTTTCTACACTTCCAAATTTCTTAAGCAATAGTGCTTTTTTAGTAGTTCCTACTCCTTTTATATCATCTAAAGCTGATTTTGTCATTGACTTATCTCTTAAAAATTTATGATATCCAATTGCAGTATCATGTACAGTATCTTGGAATTGTGTTATTAAATTAAATATCTCTTCAGATACTTGTATTTCATTTCTGTTTTCATCTATTAAAGCTCTTGTTCTATGTTTGTCATTTTTTACCATTCCAAACACTCTTATTTTAAGCTCTTTTCCACTTTCTTTTTCCACTTTGTGGATAGCTGTAAGTATAGCTCTTATTTGTGTAATACCACCATCTGCAAATATTAGGTCTGGCAAAGTTCCAAAGCCATCATCTTTATTATCTATGGAATGTTTTAATCTTCTTTCAACAACTTCTTCCATACATCTAGGATCATCTTGCATAAATACAGTTTTTATTTTAAATCTTCTAGATAAATTCTTTTTTATAATACCATCTATCATAACACACATTCCTGCAACCATATATGTTCCAGATATGTTAGAAATATCAAAACATTCGATTTTTCTAGGAAGTTTATCTAATTTTAATGCCTCTTTCATTTCCACTATAATATGTTGATTACTCTTTTGCTTATTTTCAAGTGTGATTTTTGCATTATTTTCTGCCATTTCAACTAGTCTTAGTTTTTCACCTTTTTGAGGTACTTTTATTTCTACTTTTCTTTCAGCCATTTGAGTAAGCCATATTTCTAATAGTTCTCTATCTTCAATGTCTTCTTTTATCATAATTTTGTTAGGAAAAAAGCTTCTTCCTATATAGTATTGTTTTATAAAATCTGAAATTATTTCTTTATCATCTTCATCATTTAATCCCTTTAAAAAAAAGTGATCTCTTCCTACCATTTTACTATTTCTTACATAGAAAATTTCTATACATATTTCATATTCATTTTTATAAAGACCTATTACATCTATATCATTTTCTGATATGTTAGACACTTTTTGCTTTTGAGATATTCTTTCTATTGCATTAATCTCATCTCTAATTTCTGCTGCTCTTTCATAATCCATTTTTGAAGATGCTTCATTCATTTTTTCTTCAAGTTCTTTTTTGACTGATTCTGTTTTACCTTCTAAAATAGATATTATCTGCATTATTTGCTTATGATAATCTTCTTTAGAAATATATCCCATACATGGAGCAGAACATTTTTTTATGTGATAATTTAAACATGGTCTATCTTTATATTTAAAACTTTTACATTGTCTAATTTTAAATCTTGATTTAATAAATTCGCACATTTCTTTAGCTGCACCTGAATTAGGATATGGTCCAAAATATCTAGCTCCATCATTTAATATTCTTCTTGTCATATATACATCAGGAAAATCTGCTTTAACATTTATTTTTATATATGGATATGTTTTATCGTCTTTTAAAAGTACATTAAATTTAGGCATATTCTTTTTTATAAGGTTACACTCTAATACTAAAGCTTCCGCTTCATTATCACAAACAATATACTCAAAATGGTCAATTAATGCTACCATATTAAGTATTCTTTGTGTTTTTTTAGTTTTCCTAAAGTATGATTTAACCCTTCTTTTTAAAGAAATTGCCTTACCTACATAAATAATTTTATCATTTTTATCGTGCATTATATACACGCCTGGTTTATTCGGTAATTTTTTTAATTCTTCCTCTATATTAAACATTTCTTTTCCTTAATTTCTCATAACTAAATTGTAATATTTTTTCATATCTCATCTTAAGTATTTTCTTATAAAATTCTTTTCTAGTATTTGAAATATATTCTGTCTTATCTATTATTTCATTTACTTTTTCCATATTTATTTTTGGAAACATATTTAAAAGTGCTATATTACACTCTTCATTATTTAAGCTAGATATAAAATCAAAATAATTAATTTTTTTATCATTTATTTTTAAAGCTGATGTAGGAAATACATAGGTTCTTGCTTCCATTTCTCTTTCATCATCTATAATTTCTTCAATTCTTTCATCTGTTAATTGTGGATATAAGCATGATGCGCAATCATATATTGGAGCTATTTCAATTTGTTTTAAACTTTCATTTATTAAAAATCCCCAGTTGCCATTATGTCTATCAAAGTTTCCAACAAAACAATCTCCTATAAACATATTCCAAAAGAAGCTCATTAAATCTTTTGTATCATATATTTGTTGCTCTTCTATAGTTTCTAACACTTCAGATAGTTCAGTTCCATATCCATTTCTTGAAGATTCAATCTGACTATTTTTTAATTCCGCAAATTGCTTAAGTACTGTTCCTACTTTTGTAAAATCTTTACAAGCAACAACAATTTTTGTTTCACCATTTAGTTTATATGTTCCTAAAATAGTTTCTTGAACTTTAAATCCTAGTGTTTCTAATATATGACAAGCTAAATATTCAGATATACTACTATTAGAATATCCATGCTCAGAAATACCTTCATTAATTCCTGGAAACTTTAACATATAATCTTCATTATTATATTCAATACATATCTTTCCACCATTTTTTCCGCCATAATACTTGTACTTATTTATTTGACAATCAGTAAAATCAACCATATTAATTTATACCTTTCTATTTAATTAATTATTTCAAGGGTGTTCCATAAATATATTTTCTATAAAAATAATCACATTGTTCTTCAGTTATATCTCCATCCACAAAAGCACTATTTACTGACCCCTGTAATTCATTTAATAGGCAATCCAAAAAACTTACATTATTCTTGATTCCTTCTTTTAATTTTTTTAAGTCCTCTTCTAAATATTTTGGTAAACATTTTTCTAATATTTCTTCATCATATTCCATTTATTAATGCTCTCCTTACCATAATTATATTTTATCAAAAAAATGCATATTTTTCAACCATTTTACTGACTAAATATCCACTTAGTTTATATCTAAGCTTATATATTTTTATTACTAAATAAAAAATAATAGATGTAGTTTTTTTCATCTATTATTTTAGTTTTTTTAATCTATTTTTTCTACGCCTATTACATTTATCTGAGCAGGATAAGTCTCCATTACTAATCCTGTATATATGACTCTTACTGTATCTCCTGCTTCAAAGTCTTTTCCCTGTTTGCTAACAGATACTTTATCTCCTAGATTTTCTCCATTTTCTATTGGTTTTACGAACATAAAATTATCAAAAACTTCTAAAACTTCTGCTTTAAATTCTGGAGCTATTTTATATACTGTAGCATTTGTAGGATATGATACTATTGGTATATCCTCATATGTTTTTCCATCTAAATTTTTTATATATATTTTTTCATTCTCATTGACTATATTTTTATCTTGCATAGGCTGCATTGTTAGTGAAAGCCATAATTCTACATTACCATCTACATTTTTTATATTTACTGAATAAAATCTACCTGGTATATCACTATTTGTTTTTATTGTTCTATCTTCTTTAGCACTATATTCGTCTCTAGTTAAGTCCATCTTTAAAATGTAATTATTTCCATCATAGCTTAAATCATATAAAATTAGTTGACCTTCTATTGTTGTAGTTGCAATTCTAATTGAATCTGGAATTCTATTTTTAGAATCCACTTTAGTATTTTCTATAAAATTATCTAAGTTTTCTTTATTATATACAGAATGTGGTATAATAGTAAAACAGCCATCTTTAATTGCTTGTTCTAAAGTATAATTATATGGTAAATCTTCTAGCTTTGCATTTTTTGTATCAACTGGATTACTAGTATTTGCTCCTACTTCATTATTGCTGATATTATTATTTTTAATTTCTACTCCATTATAATTATTATTGTTACTTCCTTTATTCTCCTTAAATCTTACTAAACTAAATAATACAAATCCTATTGAAACTGTTAGTGCAATAAATATAACTATTCCTATTAAAATTTTATTTTTCATAAGTGCCTCCCTTTTTATTATAGATTATCTTTTTCTAGTTTTAAAAGTTTTTCTTTTACAGTAATTCCTCCTGCATAACCAATTAGCTTTTTATTACTTCCTATTACTCTATGACAAGGAATTATTATTTGAATCTTATTTTTATTATTAGCCATACCTACTGCTCTAGATGCATTAGGATTTTCTATTTTTTTTGCTATATCTAAATAAGTGCAAGTTTTTCCATATGGTACCTTTAATAACTCTTTCCATACTTTTACTTGAAAATCTGTTCCATTTAGTTTAATAGGGATATCAAATGTTTTTCTTTTTCCAGCAAAATATTCTATTAATTCTAACTTTGTTTTTCTAATAAGCATAGTTTCTTTTTTTGTTCCAACTTTAAATATTTTTTCATCTAAATAGTAACTTTCATCATTTAAAATTTTTACTCTTATTATGCAATTTTCATCTTCTACTATTAAAATTCTTCCAATTTCAAAATCATATATTTTATAAAACATTGTATTTTCCTCTTTAGCTTTAATAATTAACATATTTTTTCTAAAAAATCAACTTTTATAAAGCCTTGCACTTTTTTTATTTTTATTGTATAAAATATATTATCGGTTTCATAGTTTTTAAAAATTAGCGCCTGGACAGTTTAAATTACTGTTGACGAGGGTAGAGTTTATCGAAATACTCGGCGGATACTCTATGGCACACTATTGTCAAAGGCATTTACAAAAAATATTAGTAATAATATAACAAAGAAATGTCATTAGTCTATTGAAACCAAATATAATCACATAGGAGGTTTTAATATATGTGTGGAATTGTAGGCTACATTGGTACAAAGAAAGCAGTGCCAGTGCTTATTAAAGGATTGCTTTCACTTGAATATAGAGGTTATGACTCTGCTGGTATTTGCGTACTAGATAATGACAAATTAGATGTTGTAAAAGACAAAGGTCGTGTTAAAAATCTAGAAGAAAATAAAGATTTAGGAAATCTTTTTGGAAATATTGGTATAGCCCATACTAGATGGGCAACTCATGGTATTCCTTCTAAAGAAAATGCTCACCCTCATCTAGATAATTCTTCTAAATTTGCAGTAGTTCATAATGGTATAATAGAGAATTATACAGAACTTAAAGACTTTTTGATTTCTAAAGGATATACTTTAAAATCTCAAACAGATACTGAAGTTATTCCAAACCTAATTTCATATTATTATGCTATTGAAAAGGATGTTTTAAAAGCTATTGATTTAACTATAAAATCTTTAAAAGGTAGTTATGCTATAGAAGTAATTACTCCTTATTTAAAAGATGCAATTATAGTTGCAAGAAAAGATAGTCCTTTAGTTATTGGTATAGGAAAAGATGAAAATTTTGTTGCATCAGACATCCCTGCTGTTTTAAATTATACAAGTAAATTCTATTTTTTAGATGATAAAGAGCTTGCAATAATTAAAAGTGATAAAATTACTTTCTATAATTTTGATTTAGAAGAAATTACTAAAGAAGTAAAAGATATTGAATGGGACTTATCTAGTAGTGAAAAAGGTAAATTTGAAGATTATATGCTTAAAGAAATATATGAACAACCAAATGTTGTTATGGAAACAATTGGTTCAAGATTAAAGCCTAATGAAAAATGCTATTTTGATGATTTAGATATTGATTTAAGTAATATTAATAAAATATTTATTGTGGCGTGTGGAACTGCAATGCATGCAGGATTAGCTACTAAATATACATTTGAACATTTTTGTAAAATCCCTGTAGAAGTTGATATGGCTTCTGAATTTAGATATAGAGATCCTCTAATAGACAGCCATACTTTATGTATTTTTGTAAGTCAATCAGGTGAAACAGCAGATACTATTGCTGCTCTAAAACTTGCTAAAAATGCTGGTTCAAAAACTTTAGCAGTTGTAAATGTTATAGGTAGCTCAATTACAAGAATTGCGGATTATACAATTTATACACATGCTGGTCCTGAAATTGCAGTTGCTTCAACTAAAGCATATACTTGTCAAGTTGTATTATTAAATATTTTAGCTGTATATTTTGCAGAAATTTTAGGAAAAAATTCAAAAGAATTAGAAGATTTTAAAAATGAAATATTAGAATTACCAGATAAATTAAAATTAATACTAGATTCAACTAAGAATATAGAAGAGTTTGCTAAAGTTGTATATAACAAGAAAGATATATTCTTTATAGGAAGATATACAGATTATGCAGTATCTTTAGAAGGATCATTGAAACTAAAAGAAATTTCATATATTCACTCTGAAGCTTATGCTGCTGGAGAATTAAAACATGGTCCAATTGCTTTAATTGAAGATGGTGTAACTGTTGTAGGAATTGCAACTAACCCAAGTTTAGTAGAAAAAACTATGAGTAACTTAGAAGAAGTTATTACTAGAGGAGCTAATGTAATGGTTATAAGTAATCAAGTTTTACCTGATGCTAAAATAAGTTGCAATATAAAAATTCCTGCATGCTCTCCTCTACTTTCACCTATTCTTTCAGTAGTGCCTTTACAATTATTTGCTTATTATATTGCAAAGGATAAAAACTTAGATGTAGATAAACCAAGAAATCTAGCAAAATCTGTTACTGTTGAATAGTATTAAAGACTAATCATGAACTTTACTTGATTAGTCTTTATTTAAAAATAATCATTACATACGAGAAGAGCCTGCCTTTCTTATCGAAAGACAGGCTCTCTCTTTATTGGCTGTTATGCCCTTGCAAGTGCCTTGGACATGTCAACAACCGAGGTTGAATCGTTTTCATCTGGAGCCTCACAATTCCAGACGAGTGTAAAGCCACCTTTCTCATGGTGGATAATGCCAATTCCTTCAGGTCTCACATTTTCAGCCTTCAGTTTGGCGTCGTCTGAAATAGCAATAGCCTCTTCAGCTATTTCCATAGCTTCATCCCAGCTCCAATCGGAGCCATAACGATAAAGTTCGCCTCTCTTTACTTCCAGAGTAGTATGCCTTTCGACATACACCACAAGTCCGGTTTCAATTTGCCTCACCTCAATGATGAGATTTTTGGCATCTCTGCCCTTTTGGTTTATCTGACTTTCATATACAGTCAATCTCCGATACATAATACAACCTCCATTTCTAATATCGGTATTTTTTATTATATCACATAACATAATAAATTGCAAATAAAAGAGGTGGCTATGCGAGAAACCTCACATAACCACCCCTTTTTATCGGCCGTTTACCTTATTGCTGAAGAAATCTTGCAATTCCTTCTTTGGCATATTCCCTTGCTTCACCATACGAAAGTTTGGACCTTTCATAGGTAAATTCGAAATCTCTTTGCGCCTCAGCCGTAAAGCTCGGAACATTGTAGCACGCCGGGAAATAGACCTGAATCTCTTCGGTCTTTTCTCCTTTTGCGAGCAAAACGAGTATGCCCCTTTTCCCATTTTTGGGGCTATCATCTAACTCCCTTACGTCCACAATAGTCAGCCGATTGTTGTCCTTCATACTGAAGAAACCTCCTTTAATGAAATGAACTTAATTATACTACTATTTTTCATAAAAAGCAATACTTTTTCATTGCTTTTAACCAATATTGCAAAAAATCTTAAGTAATACAAGTAATACCGCACCAGGAATACCTAATATTCCAACTATAACTGATGATATAATATTTAAACCTATATGAAATCCAAAAGAAGTTCCTATAGTATTTATTAAAAAAATAACTAATGCTCCTAAAAAACTATTTAATATCAATTTAAATATTTTTTTTACAGGTAATAGAAATATTTTTCCAAAGATAAGTAAAAAAACTATGCATATAATAACTGAAACAACAATATTTGTATCCATCACTTTATTCATATGATAATAAAATCATACTTTCCTCCATTTAAAATTAAGAACTATTCTGTTCTTTTTAAATGTATGATGGACAAAATACTTTTATGTATTTATTTTATATTATTGTTTTACTAATTAAATTTGTTAAGCTAACTTCTCTAGTTCTATTCCCTTTTCTTTAGCAAGCTTTATTAAACTATCTAATTGAGCTTGCATTGACTTTATTTTATATACATAATAATCTATTAGTTCATTTGTATTAGCAAACTCAAAATTTTTATTTGCATTAGTAAGCTCTGCTTTTGTATGAAAAATATTTCTAAGAATATCTTTCTTCTCCTCTTCTGGTGTCATTTCTATTAAATATCTATCTTTTAAATATCTTTCTTCCATAAACACTTATGATTAAAATAATTTAATCATATCTCCTTTCCCCTAAATTCTATATATACACATTTTCTCTTTTAATTATATTCACATTAAATTATTTTTATGCAAAATATTTCCAATAAATTTAATTTTACTAAGAATTATTTTGTTTACAATTAAATTATTTTTTAATTCATAAATGAAATAGTTGATTTTGTAAAAAAATTTGTAAAGAATTCCAAATTTTATTGAAAAAATGCATATTTGATGATAAAATAGTTACATAATATATAAAGGTAGTGTTATACATATATTAAAGCAATTACCTAGTAAACTTAATGACTATTTTTGTAAAGTCAAGAAAGGAACAATTATGATAGATATTAAATTTTTAAGAGAAAATCCTGACATTGTTAAAGAAAACATAAAGAAAAAATTTCAGGATTATAAACTTCCTCTTGTAGATGAAGTAATTGAATTTGATAAAAAAAGCAGAGAAGCAACTTTAAAAGGTGATGAATTAAGAAGTAAAAGAAATTCATTAAGTAGCCAAATCGGTATGCTTATGAAAAATGGCCAAAAAGATGAAGCTGAAAAAATAAAGCTTGAGGTTCAAAGCATAAATAAAGAACTAGAAGAAAATGAAAAATTAGAAAATAAATATAGTGAAGAAGTAAAATCTAGAATGATGAAAATTCCTAACATTATTGCAGATAGTGTTCCAATTGGAGAAGATGATACTCATAATGTAGAAATCGAAAAATTTGGTGATCCAGTTGTTCCAGATTATGAAATACCATATCACACAGATATTATGGAAAAATTAAGCGGTATTGATTTAGATGCTGCACGCCGTGTTGCTGGTAATGGTTTTTATTATTTAACAGGAAATATTGCAAGACTACATTCTGCCGTACTTGCTTATGCAAGAGATTTTATGATAAATAAAGGTTTTACTTACTGTATTCCCCCATTTATGATTCATGGAGATGTAGTAAATGGTGTTATGTCTTTTGAAGAAATGGATGCAATGATGTACAAAATCGAAGGAGAAGATTTATACCTAATTGGTACTAGTGAGCATTCTATGATTGGAAAATTCAAAGGTCAAATCTTAGAAAAAAAAGATATGCCTTATACTATGACATCATATTCTCCATGCTTTAGAAAAGAAAAAGGTGCTCATGGAATTGAAGAACGTGGTGTTTATCGTATACATCAATTTGAAAAGCAAGAAATGATTGTTGTATGTGAACCTGAAGATAGTTGGAAATGGTATGATAAATTATGGTCATATACTGTTGAATTATTTAGAAGTATGGATATTCCAGTAAGAACTCTTGAGTGTTGTAGTGGTGACTTAGCTGACTTAAAAGCCAAATCTTGTGATGTTGAAGCTTGGTCTCCTAGACAAAAGAAATATTTTGAAGTTGGAAGTTGTTCTAACTTAACAGATGCTCAAGCTCGTAGACTTGGTATTCGTATTAAAGGAGAAAAAGGAAATTACTTTGCACATACTTTAAATAATACAGTTGTAGCTCCACCAAGAATGTTAATTGCACTTCTAGAAAATCACTATAATCCAGATGGAAGTGTAGATATACCAGAAGTATTATGGCCATACATGGGCGGAACTAAAAAATTAGTACCTTAATCACCCATCAGCACCCATCAGGGACGCCCCTCTTTGGGTGAAAAAATAACCCAAAAAGGAACGTCCCTTTTGGGTTTTGGTTTTGAAAGGAAATAATTATGATAATAAAAAATGCAGAATTTACAGTATCTGCTACAAATCCTAAGCAATATCCTAAAGATGACTTACCTCAGATTGTTTTAGTTGGAAAATCTAATGTTGGTAAATCTTCTTTTATTAATACTATGCTTAATAGAAAAAAATTAGCAAGGACTAGTAGTGAACCTGGTAAAACAAGATTAATTAATTTTTATAAAGCTGAAGTTAAAAATCCCGACATTGCTGATTCTAATAATATAAATGAATTTTATTTTGTAGATTTACCAGGGTATGGTTTTAGCAAAATGTCTAAAAAGGAACAGATTCAAGTTGGAAATTTTATTGAAGAATATCTTAAAAAATGTCAAAATATATCTTTAATTATATTTTTAGTAGATATTAGGCATAATCCTACAAGTAATGATAAATTAATGTATGACTACATTATAAATCAAAATTTACCTTGCATAATTATTGCAAATAAAGCTGATAAAATTGCTGTAACTAAAGTAGATGATAGTGTTAAGTTAGTTCAAGATGCATTAAATCCTTTACATGATTTAACCTTTATGCCATTTTCTTCTGAAAGAAAAATTTATACTGAAAACTTGTGGAATGAAATTTTAAAAAAAATAAATGTTTAGTAATTTTTTAATAAAAAAGATAGATTCAAATTTTTTTATTTGATATCTATCTTTTTTATTATTTCCATCTTACATAACTTTATTTAATTCTTATATTATATCATCCATTGAATAATATCCATTTTCTTTGCCAACAATATATTCTGCACCTTTTAAAGCACCTTCTGCAAATACTCCTCTTGAATATGCTTTATGAGTTATTTCAAAACTTTCATTTTCTCCAAAGAAAATTACTGTATGCTCCCCTACTATGTTTCCTCCTCTAATTGAAGAAAATCCAATTTCATTTTTCTTACGTTTTTCTCTATTTTGAAATCTATTAAAGTTATATTCCATTTTATTATCTAATTCATTATTAATACTATCTGCTAAAAGAAGTGCTGTTCCACTAGGGCTATCAATTTTTCTATTATGATGAGTTTCTACTATTTCAATGTCTGTTTGATTTAGATTTTTAGCAACTTCTGCTACTATTTTTTTCATCAAATTAATATCATATGACATATTAGCAGATTGAAAAATAGGTATAGTTTTACTATATTCTTTTATTTTTTGCTTTTCTTCATCTGAAAGACCAGTAGTTGCTATTACTATAGGAACTTTCTTTTCTTTAGCATATTCTAGTATCTTCATTGTTGCAACTGGCACAGAAAAATCAATTATAACATCAGGCTTTTCTTTTATTTCACTTACATTTGTATAAACAGGAAATTTATAATTATGATTTTCTATTAAATCTACTCCATTTAATACTTCAAAATTTTCATTATTATTAATTGCATTTAATACTTCTTGTCCCATTTTTCCATTACAACCATTAATTAGTACTTTTATCATTTTATAACTCTCCTTTTACTATAAAAAGGCTCTCATTTATTTTTTAGAGGCCTTTTTATCTTTGTTTTAACTTTTATATTATTACATTATTTTTCCTAGGAATATTAATCCAAAGAATATGTATGCATATTTGTATAACTTTTTAGATTGAATTTTATTTGCATAATACTGCATTGATTCTTGAAGTGCACTATATTTATCTACTAAAGTTATAACATAAGTTTCTTTATATTTTGGAAGCGCTACAGTTACTGGCCACATATGTTTTACTATAATATCTTTTTCTTTCTCATTTAGCTTATATAATTTTGATGCATTCTCTAAAGCTATTTTTGGATGTACAAATGCATGATATCCATCTAAATGTAGTTTTTCTTTGCTACTGCGCCAATCATATAAGAATAAATCATGTAGCATTGCAGCTCTTGCCATAGATTTATAATCCCATTTTAATTTTTTACAAATTTTATAACTTATGTAAGATACATTCATACAATGTTCAAAGGTATTTACATCATAATGTTGTCTATATTTTTTCATTTCTTTAACTGTATCATTATTAACCAAATCTTTTACAAGATCCATAAATTCTTTATCTTTTGTTGCTTCATTTAAAGTTTTTAATTTTTCTACCATTAAAATACTCCATTTTTATTTTTCAATTTATAGATATTTAATATCTATACCCCTTAAAAATATTATATGATTTTTAAGAGTTATTGTCAATAAAAACAGAGTATTTAAGATAATATTAAGATTATTTAACTTTTGCAGTTAAACATATATATATTATTAAAGAAGTAATATTAATTATAATTTTATTATAAAGCCTATTAAATTATTAAATGCTTTTATCTTCTATTTTTTTAGTTATTGCTTTTAAAGCTTTTTCTCTAGAAAGTATAACTATTTTTCCACATTTTAAGCACTTTAGTTTAAAGTCAACACCTATTCTAGTTATCTCCCATTCTTTATTGCCACAAGGATGTGGCTTTTTAGTTCTTACTAAATCTCCTATATTATATTCCAATTTATTCTCCTTTTGCATAAGTTCTAGAAGAATTAATGTATTTTTTTAATTCTTCTATTTCTTTCGGACTTGCAACATAATTGGTTTGCTTTCCATCTATTAATCTTTTAGCTCCTATAATCCTTTGTCCTAAAGGAAAATCATATTGATAGCCTTTACTTTTTAATTTATCCTTAGTATCTTGACTAATAAGACCTTCATAATAAATTTGTCCAAGTGTAATTCCTTCATTTTTGCTACGCAATTGTAAGTCTTGAATTCTAATATAAGATTTTTCAAATTCTTCGCCTAATATATTTAGAACCTCTATTAATTCTCTAATAGCACTCTTTTTTACTTCAAAAATTTTCCTTAATGCATCTTTTTGAGCATCTGTTGCCTTCATTCTAGTAGAAGATTTTAAGATATTATGCATATCATTTATTCTTCTTCCAATAAGATAATCTTTTCTTAATTGTGGATATTTATTATACATAGATTCAGGCAAATTTAAGTCTTCTAAAGTAGTATTCCTAGGCTTACTTCTGCCACCAGTTTTTTGTTTAATCTTCTTTACATCATACCCTTCATCTCTTAAAATTGTAGCAACTGATAAAAACTCGCTCACTATATCAGGCTTAGTTTCCACTCTTAAACTTTCTTTAAAATTATTTTCCATATTTTATCCTTTAATAAATAAATTTAATCTATTCTCTACTTCTTCTTTGCCAAGAACTTGCATTATTTCATACATATCTGGTGTGTTTCTTCTTCCTGTTAATACAACTCTAATAACTGTACTTACATCTCCAACATGACCTGGCCAGTTCTCTGGATTTTGCTTATATTCTTTTACTTCTCTTGCATATCCTAATTTTTCTGCAACATCTTTTATTTTATCAAACCAAGTTTGTTTATCATCATTGTAATCATAAACTTTAATGTATTCATCTATAACCTTTTTAGCATCTTCACCTGTAATTTTATCAAAATCATAATTTGTAGGCTCTTCATACATATATCTTATGCTTTCTTTAACTTCAGCCCATTTAGATAAATCTTTTCTAGGCTTTTTACTATTTTCTCTTTCTATTCCAAATACTTTTAAGGCATATTCTTCATTTTCAAGCATTTTAGCTAATTCATTATCATATTGTTTAGCCCAAGCATTTACAAAATCGTAAACTTGTCTTGCTGAATATTTTGCAATAACATTTTTAGATACATCTAATAATTTTACCATATCAAAAACAGCTCCACTAACACCCATTTTTGAAAGTTCAAATTTAAACTCAGACATATCCTTATTAGGATTTGCTCTTCTCCATCCTTCAAAACTTGAATTTATAATATTCATTAAGTATTCATTAACAGCATCACTTGGAATTCCTTCTTGATGGTAATAGTCAACAGCTGCTTCTGGATCTTTTCTTTTACTTATTTTTCTTTTCTTTCCATCTTCCATTTTTAAAATGTTTGGAACTTGTGCATATTTGGGTGGTTTAAAACCAAAAGCTTGGAATAATTCTAGGTGAAGTGGTGTAGAAGATATCCACTCTTCTCCACGAACAACTAAAGTAGTTCTCATTAAGTGATCGTCAACAACATGTGCAAAATGGTATACAGGAAGTCCATCAGCTTTAATTAAAACTGCATCTTGATCATTTTCTGGAAATTCTATATGTCCTCTTACACTATCTTTTATTTTTATTTTTCTATCTTCTCTACCATTTGAACGAAGTCTAATAACAAAACTTTCACCATTTTTAATTCTTTCAATAGCCTCATCTACAGGTAAATTTCTATATTTAGCCCATACACCATAAAATCCTGTTCTCAAGCCTGCTGCTTCTTGTTTTTTTCTTATTTCTTCTATTTCTTCTGGAGTAGCAAAACATGGATAAGCTCTTCCTTGTTCAATTAAATATTTAGCAAAAGCTTCATATATTTCTTTTCTTTGACTTTGCTTATATGGACCATAATCACCTTTACTCTCATTTTCAGAAATCATTCCTTCATCAGGTATAAAATTAAATTTAGCTAGTGCTTCAATAATTTGCTCAACGCCATTTTCAATCTTTCTTTTTTGATCAGTATCCTCTATTCTTAGATAAAAAACTCCACCAGTTTGTTTAGCTATTGCTCTATTAATTATACATTGGTATAAACCACCAATATGAACAAATCCTGTTGGACTTGGTGCAAATCTTGTAACTTCAGCACCTGGTGCTAAATTTCTTGGTTTATACATTTCCTCATAATACTCAATACTCTTTGCATTTGGATATATAGCATTTGCTAAATCTTTATAATCCATAATTTATCATCCTTTCACCCAAAAGGGACGTTCCTTTTTGGGTTTTTATTATTTATTTTAAATATTTTCTAACATAGTGTCTTCCAATCTTCAACAAGTCAGCTATTTTTCTTTGTGATAGATTATATTTTTCTGTTAATCTTATTGTAATTTCTTTATTATTTATATTTTTCTTTTTGTATGAATCCACAATTTCATTATAATCTATATCTTCTTTTATTTCAATAAATTTTTCATTGATTTCTTGTTTATGAAGTAACAAAAAATGTTTTTTCCATCTATCTCCATTAAATAGATTCAGTACTATTTTCTTTGAAATCAAATCTTGATTACTTAAATATTCATTATAACTAGAATATTTATAATGCGCAATATTACTTACTATTTTTGCTTTAACTGGATTTTTATGTATGTAAACGATGCATTTTTTTAAGTGATCTACATCTTTTATTTCTTGATTATGAAATCTATTTCTAAAAACATAACCTACATGATTATATTTATGATTATAGTAAATTGCATATTTCGTATTAACATGTTGCATCCATAATGACATTTGCTTTGATTCTTCAGTATAAATAAGCAAATGTACATGATTATCCATAATGCAATAAGCTATAATTTCTATATTATAATCGTCGATATATTCTTTTAAAATAGATTTATATTTTTCCTTATCTTGGTCTTCGATAAAAATATATTCTTTATTTAAACCTTGTACCATTATATGAAAATAGTTTCCTATTAAATTTTTTCTAGCTATACGGGGCATAATTTCACTTATCCTTTCTCTTAATGCCCCCTATGCTTTATTATAAAAAATTATTAATTAAAATTGTAAGTAAAGTAATTGTTATTATTTAACTAACTCAAGAGTGTACATAACTCTTGTTTTATTAACCCAAAAAGGAACGTCCCTAATGGGTTACATTTCCATTATTATTGGTAAAATCATTGGATTTCTCTTTGTTCTATCAAATACAAAGTCTCTTACATCATCTTTTAATGTAGATTTAATAGTTGACCAATCTCTTATATGTTTACTTTCCAAATCATGAATTTCTTCTCTAATGTAAGATTTTACATCATCCATTAAATTTTCTGATTCACGTACATATACAAATCCTCTAGAGATTACATCTGGTCCTGCAACTATTTCACCAGTTTGTTCATTCATTGTCATTACTATAACAATTAATCCATCTTGAGATAAATGTTGTCTATCTCTTAATACAATGTTTCCAACATCTCCAACGCCTAAGCCATCAACCATAACTCTTCCAGATGGTACAGTTCCTGTAAATTTAGCTTCGTTTTCATTTAATTCTAAGACTCTACCATTACCTGTTATAAATATATTTTCTTTTGGTATTCCCATTTCAATTGCAGTATCTCTATGTGCCATAAGTTGTCTATATTCACCATGAACTGGTAAGAAATATTTTGGTCTTACTAATGCCATTATTAATTTTTGTTCTTCTTGACAAGCATGTCCTGAAACATGTACATCGGCAAGCGCGCTATATACAACTTCTGCACCTATTTTCATTAATTGATCTATAACCTTTGATACTGATTTTTCATTTCCTGGAATTGGATTTGCTGAGATAATTACTAAATCATTTCCTGTTATTGTAACTTTCTTATGCTCTCCATTTGCCATTCTAGTTAGTGCTGACATTGTTTCACCTTGGCTACCAGTAGTTATAATAACTAATTGGTCATCAGTATAATTTTTTATCATATCTATATCAATAAATAAATCATCTGGTGCATCAATATAATTTAAGTTTCTTGCAGCTTCAATCATATTTATCATACTTCTACCAGAAACAGCTATTTTTCTTCCAAATTTAACTGCTGAATTTACTATTTGCTGAACTCTATGAACATTCGAAGCAAATGTTGCTACTACTATTCTTTTTTTGCATCCTTCAAATAAATTATCGAAAACAGGTCCAATAGATTTTTCAGACATAGTAAAGCCTTTTCTCTCTGAGTTTGTACTATCTGAAAGTAGAGCTAAAACTCCTTTATTTCCTATTTCAGCTATTCTTCCTAAATCCATTTCTTGTCCATCTATTGGTGTATAATCTACTTTAAAGTCCCCTGTATGAACTACAGTTCCAACAGGTGTATGAATTGCAAGCATTACTGCATCTGGTATACTATGTGAACTTCTTATAAATTCAACTTGCATTTTACCAAAGTTTACTGTATCTCCTTGATTAACTATGTTTACTTTCACTTGATTTTTTATATGATGTTCTTCTAATTTATGTTCAATTAATTTTGCAGTAAGCCTTGTTGCATAAATTGGCATATTAACTTGTTTTAAAACATAAGGTATAGCTCCTATATGATCTTCATGACCATGAGTTATAACTAATCCTTTAATTTTATCTTTATTTTTTATTAAATATGTTACATCTGGTATAACTAAATCAACACCTAACATATCATCTTCTGGGAACTCTAATCCACAGTCAACTAAAACAATTTCATCTTCATATTCAAATACTGTAATGTTTTTTCCTATCTCATCTAGACCACCTAAAGCAATTATCTTAAGATTGCTTTTCTTAAAAGAAAAATCCAAATTACTTTTTTTGTTTCTTCTTTGATATTGTTTTTTCTCGTGCTTTGGCTCTATTGCTTCAAAACCTAAATCAATAAAACTTTTTTTACTCTTTAAAGATTTGTTTTCAGTTCCTTCCTCTTTTTGGGCTTTCTTTTCTGCCCTTTTATAAGGTCTTCTATATCCTTTTTTCTTTTCATTATTTTTTCTATCTGATTTATTTTCAGATAATTCTTTTGTGTTATTTTCCATAAATATATTTCTCCTTTTTTATAAAATTTAAGAATTAAGGTTCTTATACCTATTGCAAATTCTCTTATTTGCAATCAATTATTTGTGTAACAAATCTTAATAAACAATATATAGTTTTATTAAAATTCACACAAAAATAGACTTATTTTTATTCAATTATACGTTCAAAAAAGATAGTTTTAGCATCTTAAACTACCTAAAATACTATTAAATTAATCTCATTCTCAAAAAATAATAAATAAATCTCTTCTTTATCTAACAGATAATTTATATTCCACTAGATAACAACTGTTTTTTATTATAGTATATTTCATTACAAAAGTCAAGTCTAATTTATGTTAACTTTTTTTAAAATAAAAAAGGAATATCTTTATTATTATCTAGATTAAAAAAAATATTTTTAATATTTTTTTCATAATTGGATAAAATATTAAAAATATTTAAAAGAAAGGAGAATTTGGCAAAAATATTTTGCCATTAATATAATTATGGATAAAGATAAAAATCTCAAAAATGAAAATAAAGATAGCAATATGGATGCACAACCACTTCAGGAACAGAGCCATAAAGCTTACAATTCTAATTCTGATTCAAAACTTAAATTTAATGATGAACATACCAATTCTAAATCAGCTGATGACACTTATAACTCAACTTCTGACTCTAACACTTTCCAGCTTGATCTTGCGGTATTAAATGAGTTAAGTAAAATTGCTAAAATGGGAATGGACTCTATTTCTTATTTAGCTCCTAAAGTTTCAGATAAAGAAATGAGAAAAGTATTAGTTGCAATGTACTCACAATATGGGAATACTCAAAGCCAAATAAATCAGCATTTTGAAAAGTATGGTGAAATTCCAGAATCAACACCACTTAAAGATAAAATGATGAGCTTTGCAGGTGTACAATTTAATACTTTAAAAGATAGAAGTAATTCTCATATTGCAGAAATTATGATTCAAGGAACTTTGATGGGAGTTATTGAATGCCAAAAGATTTTAAACTGCAAATTAGATATTCAAAAAAGTACTACTGAATTAATTAAGGATTTTAATAAATTCCAAAGAGAAAATATAGATAAATTAAATGCATTTTTATAAACAAAACCCAAAAGGGACGTTCCTTTTTGGGTTTTTAATAAATAATTTTAAATATTTTATTTTTACTAATCTAATTTAGCTCCACAATTTGTGCAATATGTTGCATCTAATGTGTTCTCTGCTCCACATCTTTTGCAATATTTTTTGTCACTATTAGCAGTTATATTTTCATTATTATTTTTTATCTCATTACTATTGGCATGGTTAATTTGACTTGCACTATTTACCACATTTGCATTTGTTTGTATATTTGCACTCACATTTGCATTTGAACTAACATATACATTTTTTTCTTCATCTAAATCTCTGTAGAATGCAAGTATTGAAAATGTAATATATGGCGTTAATATAATTGTTCCTACATATGAAGCTATTGTTCCTAAGAAAGGTATTAAGTTTAAAAGTGCAGATACAAATCCTATTAAAATCGACCAACCTATAAATGAAAGAATTAAACAGAAGAATCTTCCTCTATTTCCATTCATTAACCTTTCACTTTCAAGAACTGCATCTTTTGCTTCTATTCCTTCCTTTTTAACTGCTATATAGAAAGATAAAGCATATAACATAACTTTTCTAATAAAGAATATAATAAATATTAAATATGCAATAAATATTAATAATGCAATTCCTAAGAAAGCAACTGAAGCTCCTGCTATTGCTCCAACAAATGCTGGTGCAGAATCTTGTGCAAACATATTATCATAATCATTATATTTATCATTGTAACTATCACTATATTTGCTATATTCATCATAATAATCATCATACAAATCTTGTAAAGAATCATAATAGCTTTCATAATCGAAATTATCATCATAATAATAATCATAGTTATCTTTATATGATGCAGAATAATATGTTTTATCATTTGCTGTAGATAATATCGAGCCTATTGTTCCTACTGTGATTGCTACTGAAGCTCCAATAATAATTATTATTGCCAATACAAAAATCAAAATATATACCCAACATTTCTTTATAATATTCCAAGTTATTTTCCAACTATATCCAAAGTTTTTAAATCCTACGCTTAAAAAATCTCCATACCCAACATCTTCTCCATTTTTTAAATGATAATAAGAATAAGCTAATCCATAGCTTAATGCGGGTGCAATTACTATTAATGCAATTGATAATAATCCAAATGTAAATACTGATAAGAAACTAATTCCTGCAGTTATAATCGTATAAATTAGTGAAATTACAATTGCTTTTCCCCATTTTCCTGATAATGCTTCTCTTGCTTCTTTTCTCGCTTCTTTTGCTCTTAACATTTTATTTTCCTCCCTTTTATTTTATATATCTTATTTTATATTAACTAAAAATATTTAGCAATAATTTTTTTATATTTTCTATAAAAAATTATTTTAAGCTATTAATGTAAGAGTTTCTATTTTTATTTTTTCACCCAAAAAGGAACGTCCCTCTTGGGCTTTTGTTTATTCAAAAATTTCTCCTGCTTGCAATTTATTTCCATTTAAGAAGTTTTTATAATCCATTTTTTTAGAATTTTCTCCTTGAAGTTCTAGTAGCTTTATATATCCATCTCCAGTTTTTATAAATATTCCTCTTTTGTTATCAGCAAATATTACTGTTCCTGGCTCTAGCTTTTTTATTCTACCTTCATACTCTTTTATTTCTGAAAATGTATTTTCTAATTCTTCCATAGATACTATATCTACTTTCCAAAATTTAATTTTCTTTCCATCTAAGAAAGAATATGCTCCCATTATTGGATTTAGACCTCTTACTAAATTTTTTATTTCACTTGAAGATTTATTCCAATCTATTTTTGCCATTTCTTTTTCAAGCATTGGCGCTATTGTATAATCTTCTCCTTGTTTTTTTGCTCCTACTTCTTTTTTTATTTCTTCTAAACTTTTATTTTCTTTATCTTTGACACTTTCTATTTTTTCTATTGTCTTTATTAAAAGCTTAGCTCCTATTTTAGATAATCTATCCCATAGCTCTCCTGTTGTCTCATCTTCACCTATTTCTACTTCTTCTTTTAAAATCATATCTCCTGTATCCATGCCAATATCCATAAACATAGTTGTTATTCCTGTTACTTTATCTCCATTTAATACAGCCCATTGAATAGGTGCTGCTCCTCTATATTTAGGAAGAAGTGATCCGTGTACATTAATTGCTCCATACTTTGGTATATCTAATATTTCTTTAGGTAAAATTTTTCCGTAAGCAACTACACATAATAAATCCGGATTTAAAGATTTTATTTCATCTATAAACTCAATGTTATTTCTTACCTTTAAAGGTTGATATATTTTTAAGTTTTTTTCTAATGCAAATTCTTTTACAGGTGATGCAATCATTTTCATTCCTCTACCTTTAGGTTTATCTGGATTTGTTACAACTGCTAAGATTTTATTACCACTATTATATATTGCTTCTAGAGATTCTCTTGCAAAATCTGGTGTACCCATAAATACAATTTTCATTTTTCCACCTTTAATATTTTTAAGTAAGCTTTAAAAATATTCCTTTCTTTTTTATTATTTTTGTCTTTATTAATTAAATATCCCATGTATTTGCATGGGATTATTTTTATTGTCATCTTATTTACTTTTTAATTTTTATTTATTAGAAGAATTATCCTCAGGTTCAATATATTCCATTGTTCCTGGCTCCATTATATCTATAAATAATTTACCATCTAAATGGTCTATTTCATGTGCTAACGCTTGAGCTAAAAGTTCTTTTCCTTTTACAGTTATTGATTTTCCATTTTCGTCTAGTGCTTTTACTGTAACTTCCATTGGTCTTATAACTTTAGCAAATTGATTTGGAAAACTTAAACAGCCTTCTTCTACTTCTTGGGTACCTTTTGTTTTTACGATTACTGGATTTACCAATTTTAAAGGTTTATTCCCATCATATAAATCTATTACTACTAATCTTTTTAGTATGCCCACTTGAACAGCTGAAATACCTACGCCATTTGAAGCATGCATTGTTTCTAACATATCGTCTAAAAGTTCTCTTATTCTGTCATCTATAGTATCTACTTCTCTTGATTTTTTTCTTAAGATGTCGTCTCCGTCTTTTCTTATTTCTCTTATTGCCATTTTTTCTCCTTCCTTAAAATTAGTTATATTTTACAACATATTATTTGGATTTATCTCAATATTTACCCTTGCTGTTTTTGTATTCATTTTTAAAAATTCTTCAAATGCATCAGATAATAAGTTATTTACTCTTTCATCATAAATGCACTTAATTAGCATACGCCATCTATATCTATCTTTAATTTTATCTATTGGTGATGGCACTGGACTGTATAGCAAAAGCCCAAACTTTTCATTTATTACCCTTTGTTTTAAATATGTGTGCAAATCTTTTGCCACTTTTTTTAATTCATACAAATTTTTTGCAGACATATCTATTACTATTATATCGCAAAATGGTGGATATTTCAATTGTTTTCTAAGTTCAATTTCTGTATTATAAAATAAATCATAATCTTGAGCTTTTGAATATTCTATTGCATAATTATCCGGATTGTATGTCTGGATAATTACTCTTCCTTCATACTCTCCTCTGCCTGCTCTACCAGCTACTTGTGTTAAAGTTTGAAATGTTCTTTCATTTGCTCTATAATCTCCAAAGTTTAAACTACTATCTGCTGCTATAACTCCTACTAATGTCACATTAGGGAAATGGTGTCCTTTTACTACCATTTGAGTTCCAATTAATATATCTATATTTTCATTTCTAAATTTATTTAAAATTTCTTCATGAGAATTCTTTTTTGAAACTGTATCTACATCCATTCTAATAGTTGTAGCTTGTGGGAAAAGATTATGAACTTCATCTTCTAATCTTTGGGTTCCTGCTCCAAAATATTTTATATTCTTGCTATGACATTCCGGACAAGTTGTAACCACCTGTTCTTCATAACCACAGTAGTGACATTTTAATTTATTTTCATTTTTGTGATATGTCATTGTTATATTACATCTTTTACATTTTACTGTATATCCACAATCTCTGCACATTATAAAAGTTGAAAAACCTCTTCTATTTAAAAATAAAATAGTCTGAGTTTTGGTAATCAAGTTTTTTTCTATTTCTTCTTTTAATAAATCACTTAGCATTGATTTATTGCCATTTGCAAGTTCTTGTCTTAAATCTACTACTTTTACGGCTGGAAGATTAGAATTATTAGCTCTCTTAGTTAAGGTTAAAAGTTCTATTTCTCCATTTTTAGCTTTATAATATGACTTCATATCTGGAGTGGCACTACCAAGTATAAGTGGAATATTATTTTCTTTTGCTAAATATCTTGCTACTTCTTTTGCATCATATCTAGGAGACATTTCAGACTGATAAGATTCATCATGTTCTTCATCTATTATTATTAAGCCTAGATTTACTGCTGGCGCAAATATAGCAGACCTTGCGCCAATTATTATTTTAGCTTTTCCTTCTTTTATTTTATTCCACCCATCATATCTTTCCCCTATAGATAGTTTACTATGTAAAACTGCAATTTGTTCTTCTCCAAATCTTGCAATAAATCTATCTACAGTTTGTGGCGTTAGAGAAATTTCTGGAACTAACATTATACTGCTTTTATTTTCTTTTAGCTTTCTTTCAATTAACTGCAAATATATTTCAGTTTTACCAGAACCAGTTACACCATATAATAGATATTCTCCATTTTCTTTTATTTTGTTTATAGCAATTTGTTGTTCATCTGTAAGTTTTAAATCTGTAGTTTTATTTTCTACTTTATGTATAAATGGATTTCTTTCAACTTTTTCTTCTGATATTTCTAAATATCCATTTTTAACTAATGTATTTACAATGCTTCTTGTTCCATCTGTAAATATCTCTATATCTTGCATGGTTGCTGGTTCGTTTCTAATTATAAAATCTAATATATTTTTCTGCTTTTCTGATTTTACTTTTCCATTTTCTAAATCATCTTCAATTTCATCTTTATCTCTAGCTAAATAAATAAAATTAATTGTTTTATCTTTTACTCTATTTTCTGTATTTTTACTGGTTGTCCCTGGTGGTAGCATTAATTTTAAGCAATCAGATAAATTGCAAATATATCTTTTTGCCATCCATTTTGCTAAATTAATATATTCCTCTTTTATTTCTGAATTTTGTACATTTAAAATTTCTTTTACTTTATATTGGGATTTTTCTTTTATACCTATTACAATACCTTCTTCAGGATTTTTTTTATTTCCAAATGGTACAAAAACTCTACTACCTATTTTTACATTTAATCTATCTGGTATCTCATAGTCAAATATTCTGTTAAGCTTTTTTACTGATGAATTAAGTATTATTTCTGCTACCATTTTTTCCTCTCTTATTATTTATTTTGATTTTTTGCTGCTTTAATTACATTACTCATTAGCATTGCTATTGTCATTGGTCCCACTCCACCTGGTACAGGTGTTATATATGTTGCTTTTTTACTTACATTTTCAAAATCTACATCTCCACAAAGTTTTCCTTCATCATTTCTGTTCATTCCAACATCAATTATAACTGCTCCATCTTTTACCATTTCTTCTGTAACCATATTTCTTTTTCCTGCTGCAGAAATTATAATGTCTGCATCTTTTAATTCTTTTTTTAATTCTTTTGTTCTTGAATGGCAAATTGTTACTGTTGCATTTTTAGAAAGCATACATTGAGCCATTGGCTTACCAACAATATTGCTTCTTCCTATAATTGCAACTTTTTCTCCTTCAATTTTTATTTTATATTTTTCAAGCATTGTAACAATTCCAAGAGGAGTACATGGTATAAAGCCATCTTGTCCAATGCACAAATTACCCACATTTTGTGGATTAAAACCATCTACGTCTTTTTCAGGGCTTATTCTATTAAATGCTTCTTGAATATTTAAAGGCTTTGGTATTGGGCTTTGAAGTAATATACCATTTACTTTTTTATCTTCATTTAATTTATCTATTAATTCTAAAAGTTCTTCTTGTTTAGTTGTACTTGGAAGTAAATATTCTTTAAATTCTATTCCTATTTCTTCACAAGCCTTACTTTTATTTCTAACATATACTTTTGATGCATCATTATCTCCAACCATTATAACTGCTAAATGTGGAATAATTCCTTTTTTTCTTAGTTTTTCTGCCTCTCCTTTTAATTCTAATCTTATGTTTTTTGCTAGATTTTTTCCATCAATTATTGTTGCCATTTTTATTTTTCCTTCCATTTCTTTATTTCTAATATACAAATTTGACTTAATCATTATTGTATTTCTTTTAGATTAATTATTTTAGACTAATTATTTTTATAATTAACTATTTCAAAAGTATTCTATCACAAATTAAATATTTTGTGTAGTTGTTTTTTAGTATAAAATTGTTATTTTACATTTATATTTCATTTTAATATTTTTGTTGAATTTTAAAATTTTATGTATTATAATGTAGAAAGTATTAAAATTTTAATTTTGTACAAAATATTTAAAAAGGAGATTATTTATGAAAAAAACTATTTTTAGTATTTTAATTACTTTATTTGTTGTTTTATTTACTGCTTCATCATGTTTTGCAGCAACAGTTAGTAAAGATAAAGCAACTATGACTTTAGTTGAAGATAATGTTTGCAATATTACCTTTGGTAAGTATGGTGAATTCGAAAAGAAAATGATTGAATGCAATACTACTGAAAAATATGTAGATATTAAATTAACAGCTAAAAATAACGCTGAAAAATTAGAAGACAAAAAAGCAGATGTTGTTTTATTAATTGACGCTTCAAGAAGTATGTCAACAAATGAAGTTTCTATTAATGGAGAAACAATGACTAGAAAAGAAGCTGTTTTAAAATCTGCTCAAACTTTGGTAGATAAATTATTAGCAGCAAATCCTAATATTAAAATTGGTATAGTTGAATTTGCTACATCTACTGAAACAAATGAAGAAGGTTATACAATTGAAGGAACTGATTTAGATGCAATAACAGTAACAGAAAGTCTTACAAATGATGCTGATACAATAACTGATGCTTTAAATACAGTTTCTGAAGATGTTATGGGTGCAAGAACTAATGTTGAAGTTGGTTTAGATGCAGCATACAATTTATTAAAAACAAGCACTGATACTGATACTGAAAAATACATTATTACATTAACAGATGCTATTCCTAATACTGCAAGAGGTGTTGTTGGAGATACTTATTCAGAAGCAACTCAAGTTCCAACAAAAAATAAAATAGTTGAACTTGGAAATGAAGGCGTTCATTTAATTTCAATGCTAATTGAAATGAGTGATGATGAAATAGCTATATCTCAGGAAGATCCAAAACCAACATATAGAGAAGTTGCAGAAAAAATATTTGGTACAGCAACAAAACCTACATCTGGTGAAGTTTACTATGTTCAAGATGAAGAAGTTGAAGATACAGTAACAAATAAAATTTATGCAAGTTTAGTACAAGAACAATATATATTAGAAAATATAGTAATTAAAGATTACTTCCCTCAAAATATTATAGATAATTTCACTTATGCACAATTAACTGAATCTAATATTGGTGAAGTAACTGCTGAAGTTAATAAAGAAGATAATTCAATTACTTGGACTATTCCAGCTTTAGGTCCTGGTGAAGAAGCTACATTTACTTATAGAATTTCATTAAATAAAGAATTTAATCAAGAGATTGTTGGTATTAACTTACCTACTAACGAAAATGTAGAAATTACTTATGATGAAAATGGAACACCTGGATTTGAAGAAAATGATAAATGTCCAATTATCGCATTAGATGTATTACCTGAAAAGGATATTCCTCAAACTGGTATTTACACTGGATTATATATTGCAGGATCAGCTTTAATTATAGCAATTATAGGTTATGCAAGTTATAGATATGTAAAAAATAATAGATTCTAAAATATAATATAAAACTTACAAAATTTTAATTAATTAAATAAAGAGTATCAGGAATCAAATCTTGATGCTCTTTTATTATTTTTATTATTTATTGTATTCTCTTATTATTTTTTACTTATTTTTTTATTTATTTTATTATTTATATTTTAAATACTTTATCTTCTATATTTCTCCTCCCCTTTTTATAAAATTAATTCCATACTTTTCTTTTAATTTATCTAAAGTTTCATCTAATTTTTCTTGTTTTTCATTTTGTTTATTATCGAAAAGCGAGATTTGTTTATCTTTTTCATCTAATAAATCATCAACTCTTACTCCTATTAACCTTACTCTAGTTCCTTTTAAATATAATTCTTCCATTAATTTTTTAGCTTGTTCATATATTATTTTTGTACTAGATGTTGCTGTATCTAATTTACGCTGATGAGAATATACTCTAAAATTTGAATCTTTAATTTGTACATTTACTACATTTGCTATCATATTTTCTTTTCTAAGTCTATATGTTACTTGTTCTGTAAGTTTTAACAATATTTTGTTTATTTCATTAATATTAGTCAAATCTTGTGGAACAGTAATAGAGTTTCCTATTCCCTTTGGCTTTTCTTCTATATAGTTTACAGGTGAATTATCTATTCCATTAGCATATTCCCATATTGTTTTTCCAAATTTACCAAATAATTTATATATAATTTCTTTATTGTAATTTGCTAAATCTCCTATTGTTTTTATTCCCATTTTTTCTAATTTGGGCAAACTCTTTCTTCCTACCATTAAAAGCTCACTAACTTTAAGTGGCCACATTTTAGTTTTAATTTCATCTGTCCATAAAGTATGAATTTTATCTGGCTTTTCAAAATCTGATGCCATTTTAGCTAAAAGTTTATTATGAGCTATTCCTATATTTACTGTAAATCCTAACTCTTCTTTTATTCTTGTAGATATTTCTTTTGCAATACTTAAATAGTTTTCATTTTTTCCTATAAAATTTGTCATATCTAAAAAACACTCATCAATTGAAAATCTCTCTATTATATTTGTATATTCTTTAAATAACTCATATAACTTATTCGAATATTCTCTATACATTTTGTGATTTGATTCAAATACTTGTAAATTAGGGCACTTCTTTCTCGCAAAATATATTGGCTCTCCTGTTTTTATTCCAAATTGTTTAGCTATATTACTTTTAGCTAAAACTACTCCATGTCTTTTACTTTCATCTCCACCAATTACAGCTGGAATAGTTCTTATATCTAATTTAGATCCACTTTTAAGCATATCTACCGCTGTCCAAGATAAGAAAGCATTATTTACATCTATATGAAAAATTATACGCTCCATATTATCACCAAATTTATTGTAAAACATTTGTTTACGATTGTCAATTATATTGATTTTATTAATAAAAAAAGAACCTTTGAAATTAAATCAAAAGTTCTTTTTATTACTATTTATTTTCTGTATTTTCAGCTTTTACTTCTTCAGCTGGAGTTTCTACTGCTGCATCAGTTACATTTTCTGTAACTTCCTCTTTTGCAGGAACTTCTTCTTTAACAATTATTTCTTTGTTTTCAATTCTTGCTCCTACATTTTCCTTTGTCTTAGCAGCTTTTCCTACTCTGTCTCTTAAGTAGTATAATTTAGCTCTTCTTGCTTTACCTACTCTAACTGTTTCTACTTTCTCGATTAATGGAGAGTTTAATAAGAATGTTTTTTCAACTCCTACTCCATATGCTACTCTTCTTACAGTGAATGTTTCATTTAATCCACCATTTTGCTTTTTAATGACAATTCCTTCAAATACTTGGATTCTTTGTCTATTTCCTTCTTTTATTCTTTGGTGTACTCTTACAGTATTACCAACACGAATATCTGGAACTTTACTTTTTAATTGCTCATGTTCTATTGATTTAATAATATCCATGATTTAACTCCTTTCTTAAATTTTAGACTTTTTAGTCTTTAATATTTTTATAATTTGTAAATTAATTTTAAATTCTTTATTTAAAATTTAGTCTTTATTTATAAGACTTTCTGCCAGGCTTTTTTTTTCTTTACTTAGTAAGTCCGGTCTTTTTAAATATGTTATTTTTAAAGATTGTTCTTTTCTCCAATCATTTATTTTTTGATGATTTCCTGATAATAATACATCAGGTACTTTTTGACCATTAAATATTTCAGGTCTAGTATATTGAGGATATTCTAATAAGTTAGAGCTAAATGACTCTTCTTTTGTAGAATCTTTGCTTAACACTCCATCTACATATCTACTAACACTGTCTAGAAGTACCATTGCAGGAAGCTCCCCACCGTGTAAGTACATAGTCACCTATTGAAATTTCTTCATCTACTATTTCATCTAATACTCTTTGGTCTATTCCTTCATAGTGTCCACATAATAAAATTAAATGTTTTTCTTTTGAAAGTTCTTTTACTTTAGATTGATTTAATACTTTACCTTTTGGAGATAAATATATTACTTTAGCATTTTCATCTTTTATAGAGTTATATGCATCTTTAACTACATCAGGTTTAATTACCATTCCAGCTCCACCACCATAAGGTGTGTCATCTACATGTTTGTGCTTATCTCTTGAAAAATCTCTAATATTTATTAAGTCAATATCTATAAGATTCTGTTTAGTTGCTCTTTCAATTATACTGTGTTTAATTGGCTCAAACATTTCTGGAAATAGTGTTAATATACTAAATTTCATCTAAAAGTTTATATCCTTTCTAAAATTACTTTTTAAATTAATCCTTTTAAAATGTGAACTATTATTTTTCCATTTTGAATGTCTACTTGTTTTATTACGTCTTTAATTGCAGGAAGTAATACTTCTTTTCCATCTTGAGTCTTTACAGTATAAATATCATTGGCACCAGTATTATATATGTCTGTAACTTTTCCAAACAAGTTTCCGTCTTCTGTATAAACATCTAATCCTATTAAATCTGCTATATAATATGTTCCTTCTGGAAGGCCTTTTTTACTTCTATCAACCTTTATAATGCTTCCTCTTAAATTTTCTGCATCATTCATATTATCTATGCCTTTTAATTTTAAAATTAGCATATTTTTTTGAAGTCTAGAATTTTCTACTTGCATTTCTCTATCATTAACATATACTTTACTTTTAGTTTTAAAATTGCTAATATCTTCAGTATATAGATTAACTTTAACTTCACCTTTTATACCAAATGTATTAACTATTTTACCAACTTCAAATTTATCTTGCATTTAATACCCTTTCTTTATGCAATTTAACTATCTAGATTTTTTATAAAAAATCTTATATATTAGTTATTTGCACCTTTTTTATGTTTAAATGGAAATACTACTTCTACTCTTCTTCCTTCTTTTGCTCCTAAGGCTTTGCATAAAGCTTTTATTGCTTTAGATACTCTTCCTTGTCTTCCTATTACTTTTCCTTCTTCATCTTGTGCAACTTTTACATAGTAAGTATCTGTTCCATCAACATCTTTTTGTTCAATTGAAACAGCTTTTTTGTTTTCTACTAGATTATCTAATATGGTTCTTAATACTTCTTCCATTTATTTTCCTTTCTCGCTTCTTCTAATACTTAGCTATTAATTTTTAGTTGCTCTACTCTTTTTTTGCTACTAAATGTTCTTAATATAGCTAAATTATTTTGCTTTAGCAATTAGAGCTTTTACAGTGTCTGTAGGTTTAGCTCCATTTTTTATCCATTTGTCTGCTTTTTCTTTGTCTAAAACTATTGTTGATGGATTTGTCATTGGATCATATGTTCCAATTTTTTCAATTATTTTTCCATCTCTAGCAACTCTTGAATCAGCTACAACAATGTGATAGAAAGGTGCTTTTTTTGCTCCTACTCTTTGTAATCTTATTTTTACCATAGTATCACCTCCTAAAAATTTGAGATAATTTTACTTTAAGCTTATTTATTTTTAAGCCTATTTTTAAATTATCTAAGTATTTATATAAAGTTAAAAACTTAATATCTAATTTATTGTTAATTATTCCATTATTTATATTAAAATTATTGTTTATAAGCTTATTTTCCAAGCTTTTTTTCTAATTTTTGAAGTTCATCTTCAGACATTTTGTCTAAATTTAATCCCTTCATCATTTTCTTCATTCTTGGATCTAAAGAACCTGTTTTCATTTTTTTCATCATACTTTGAGTTAATTCAAATGATTTCATAAATTTGTTAATATCTTGTACTTGCGTTCCACTACCTTTTGCAATTCTTATTCTTCTTGATGCATTTAAAAGTTTGGGATTTTCTCTTTCTTCATTTGTCATTGAACTAATAATTGCTTCTATTCTAACAAATTCTTTATCATCTACATTTACATTAAGCTTATTCATTCCTGGTATCATTTTAAGTATTGATGAAAATGAACCCATCTTTTTTACTTGTTTTAATTGAGCTAAGTAATCATTTAAGTCTAATTCTTTATTTTTTCTAAGCTTCTTTTCTAGCTTTTCTGCTTCTTCTTTATCAAAAGCTTCTTCTGCTTGCTCAATTATTGATAGTACATCACCCATGCCTAAGATTCTTGATGCCATTCTATCTGGATGAAATTCTTCAATTTCATTTAACTTTTCACCAGTTCCTACATACTTAATTGGTTTACCTGTAACTTTTTTAACAGATATAGCTGCACCACCACGTGCATCACCATCTAATTTTGTAAGGATTACTCCATCTATTCCTAAATCTTCATTAAACTTGCTAGCTACATTTACTGCTTCTTGACCTGTCATTGAATCTACTACAAGTAAAATCTCATGGGGTTTTACATTTGATTTAATATCTTTTAATTCTTGCATTAGATTTTCATCAATTTGAAGTCTACCTGCTGTATCTAATATAACTACATCATTTAATTTGCTAATAGCTATTTCTTTAGCTTGTTTTGCAATTCTTACAACATTTTTATCTGTTTCATTAGCATATACTGGTATATTAAGCTGTGCTCCTACTACTTGAAGCTGTTTTATAGCTGCTGGTCTATATACATCACATGCAACTAATAATGGCTTTTTACCTTGCTTTCTAAGTAAATTTGCAAGCTTACCTGCTGTTGTAGTTTTACCTGAACCTTGAAGTCCTACTAACATTATAATTGTTGGTGGGTTTGGTGAAAAAGCTATTTTACTATCTGTTCCACCTAGAAGGTCTATAAGCTCATCTTTAACAATTTTTACAACTTGTTGTCCTGGAGTTAATGATTTAAGTACATCTTGACCTAAGGCTTTATCATGAATAGAGTTTACAAATTCCTTAACTACTTTGTAATTGACATCTGCTTCTAGTAATGCTAGTTTTACTTCTCTTAGCATTTCATTTAACTCTGATTCTGTTATTCTAGCTTTTCCTCTTAACTTTTTTGTAAAAGCTTGTAACTTTTCTGATAATCCTTCAAAAGCCATTTATTAAATCCTCCTTTTTGAAAAAAATATTTGTAATCTTCTTAAACTAAAACGCTTAGTTCTTTTTGTACTTCATTTAATATTTTTTCAATTTTCTTATCTGATGAATTGTTTTGTATTTCACTTATTTGAGATAATATTGTTTGAATTTGCTTTTCTTGTCTTTGTGTCTTTTTCATTATGCCTAACTTTTCTTCGTACTCGAAAAGTTTACCTTCTCCTTTCATTATAAAGTCTCTTACACACTGCCTAGATATATTATGCATTTCTGCTATTTCAGATAAAGATAAATCATTATTATAGTAGTCATTTAATACACTATACTGCTTTTCAGTTAATAATTTACCATATATCTCACATAACATACTTACTTCTATATGTTTATCCATTTATCTTCCTTTCCTTTTATACTAGAAAGTATTTGGCTTATGTATAAAACTCTTTATATTTTATTCGTTTACAAAGTATGTGTAAAACATATATACTTTACACCATTTTGACCCATTTGTCAAGTGTTTACGGCTATTTTTACTTATTTTTCAATAATTTTTTATTGTTTTTAATATTTTTATATCTTTCATAAATTTCAATAACAAAACCAATTATTTTTATAGCTGTATTAGTTTAATCCTTCAAATTTACGCCTTTTTATTTATTTTTTGATGAAAATATATTATAATAAATTTAGATTATAGGAGGGTTTATGGTACATATTAATATAGTTTGTGTTGGTAAAATAAAAGAACAATATTTAAAAGATGCAATAAATGAATATTCTAAAAGACTTTCTAAATATTGCAATTTAAATATTATTGAATTACAAGATAAAAAAATACCAGACAGGGCAAATTCATCAATAGAGATGCAAGTTATAGATGCAGAAAGCAAAGATATTATTTCTCACCTTTCTAAAGATGCATATAATATTTGTTTAGATTTAAAAGGTAAAGAATTAAGTTCTGAAGGATTTGCAAAAAAAATAAATGATATACAATTAATTAATAGCACAACAAATTTTGTTATTGGTGGTTCTCTTGGTTTTAATGATGAAGTAAGAAGATCTTGCAAAGAATCTATTTGCTTTTCAAAAATGACTTTTCCTCATCAATTAATTAGAGTTTTCTTGTTAGAACAAATATATAGGGCTTTTAAAATTAATAATGGTGAGGTTTATCATAAATAGAGAATTGTTTTTTTATTTTATATGCTATTATTTTAGATATAATTTTTCTCACTAAATAAAATATTGAAATAAATAAAATAAAGAAATAAATCATAATTCATCCTTTTTTGAAAATAAAAATAATACTAAAATTGTTTACATTAATAATATTAGCATCATCTTCCATAATATGTCAAGAGTGATATTTTAAATAATTTTGGAAAACGCCTTATTGGAAATACCAATAAGGCGTTGGGTTTAATTTAGCTTCTGAAAATTTTTGAGTTTCCTACTTTACTTTTTACAGATATTTTGTACTCATGGTTTTGACTAAGCCATAAGCATTGACTCTAAACAAATATCTGCTGTCAAAAATTCCTACAGCTTTAGGTTTCACCTCTTTTACTATTCTGTTTGCAAGCATCTCCTTGCTTTTTTCTTCTCCATGAGTTACCAAAACCAGTTCCAATTTTTTAAATTCCTTTAAAAACCGTATTAGTTCATCTGCTTTGGCATGTGCTGAAAATTGATTTGTATATTCCACCATACAATTCTTTTCAACAACAAGACCTCCTACTTCTACTGTTCCACCAATTGGTGTACTTTTTAATCTTCCACCTAATGTGTCTGGAGCAGTATATCCAGTAAAGTGAATCATTGATTTTGGTCTTCTAATATATTCAGGAATATACAATTGAGCTGGTCCATAGTTTCCCATTCCAGATGTTGTAAGAATGATTTTTTGTTCTTTGCCATGTAAAACATTCTCCCTTGTAGTTTTATCTACAAATGTAAGATTGTCCGGCAAAAAATCAATCATACTTGGCTTAATATTCAATTTACCACTTGTAAACAAACTTGTATAATTGATACAAAGCTTACCGTCAAGGTATATCGGAATAGAACGATCCAGTTCTTTCATAGTTTGGAGTTCTTTTAATACGTAAAGTATTTCTTGAGCTCTTCCTAATGAAAATACCGGCGTAACTATAGTCCCACCATCCAAAAGACATCTAAGGATATTTTCTTCAAAGCACTTATTGATTTCACTCGAATCCATATATCCATATGTTGACTCTGTTACAACAATAAGTTTTAAATTTTTTACCCATTGAGGCAAATCAAACAAGTCCAAAAAAACATTTTTATAATGATAGTCTCCTAAAAATAGCAGATTAATATCTTCTTTCTCAGGATAACTTATTTGAACCAGTATGATTGCCGCTCCGATAAGATGACCATTATTGAAATAGGTAACTCTAATATGGTCATCGATTTGCTGTGTTTTTTCCATTTTGCAAGATTGTGATTGTTTTAATACTTTTTCAACATCAGTATCCATATAAAGTGGTTTTTTATTGTTCCTTTTTGCCACATCCCGAAGAACTTTCTGCGAATCGTTTAAAGCTAATGGTAGTAAAACTCTAGTATCTTCGGACATATAGATATTCCCATTGAATCCTTTTTTGACCAATAAAGGAAGTCTTCCGGTATGATCTACATGGTTATGCGTAATCAAAGTAAAAGAAATTCCTTCTGGATTAAAAAATAACGTTTGGTTTAAATCATCTGCAGTTTTTCCATGAATGAAGCTACATTCTTCCTTTCCTTGATGAAGTCCACAATCTACCAAAAACTTGGTTTTTGTACCATTGGGGAACCGCACATTTTCTAAGTGCGCAGAACCAGTTACATTGGAGCAAGAGGTGCTCATGTCCACATAGAAGCTTTCTTTTGTACCCATAATTTTCCTCCTAGAATAAACTTTTTCTAGTGCAAGCGAAAATATATTCATATTATATTACATTTCCTATCAATATACAATATTTTTCAAGATATTTCTACTTTTTTATATTTTATAGATTTATAATTGTTTGAACTACCTTTATTTTTAATATTTCATCTACTGCTACTTCTAATGGATTTTTATCTAGTATAACTAGGTTTGCTTTTTTACCTTCCTTAATACTTCCTTTTTCATTTTCTTCAAAATAGCTATATGCTCCATTAATTGTTACTCCTTTTAAAGCATCATATACAGATATTCTTTCATCTTTTCCTAATATTATTCCTGCTTTTGTCTTTCTTTTTACTGCACACCAAACTGTTTCTAACATATTTGGTTTAATTATTGGTGAATCTTGATGAAGTGTAAATACCATATTATTATCTACCGCTTCTTTTACTGGACTTATTCTTTTAGCTCTACTTATTCCAAAGTTTTTAATATGAATATCTCCCCAATAATATACATGTGCTACAAAGAATGATGGTATTGCTCCTATCTCTTTTGCTTTCATTAATTCTTCTTTTTTAATTAATTGAGCATGAATTATAACTGGTCTTATTCTTTTTATTTTTTGAATATCTTTACTATTCTTTATGCACTCTTTTAATGCTTTTATATATTCTTCTGCTGCTCTATCTCCATTACAATGAGCTAATATTTGCATATTATTTTCTTTTGCATATTTTATATTTCTTAAAATATCCTCATATTTCATACTTGGGTAACCTGTATAATTCTGTTTGTTACTATTTGTATTTTCTTCTTCTTCATAAGGTTCTTTCATCCAAGCAGTTCTTCCTTGAGGAGAACCGTCTAGTATCATCTTTATTCCTTGAATTTTAAAATGATTATTATACTTTTTTATAGAATTAGGAAAGGCCTTTTTATATTCTTCTATACTATCTAAATCCGGATATCCTACTACGTCTAATTTTAATTTATTTTGTTCTACTAATACTTTATATATATTTAATAACTCTTTTGACATATATCCTTCTTGAATAGTAGTTATTCCATAAGATATATATTCATCTTGTGCTTTTTCATATGCTTTAAGCATTTTATCCATACTTGTGAAAGGCACTTTTTTTAAATAACTTACAAATGCAGTCTCTTCTAAATAACCTGTTAAATCTCCATTTTCTAATTCTATTTTTCCACCTTCTGGTGATTTAGTATTTTTAGTTATGCCTAATAACTCTAGTGCTTTTTTATTAAACACTCCCATATGCTCTGATTTATGTTTTAGTACAATTGGATTATTTATGCTTAATGTATCTAAGAAACTAATTGTTGGATGTTTTTGTTCTTTAAGCAAAGTATTATCATAACCATTTGCAATAATCCATTCATCATCTTTAAGATTATTTTTTTCTTTATATTCTAATATTTTATTTTTAATATCTTCAAATGATTTGCATTCATTTAAGTCTACTTGCAGATATGAATTTGCTACTGCTGAAAAATGGCTATGAGAATCAATAAAACTAGGAAGGATTGTTTTTCCTTCCATGTCTACTACTTTTGTATTATTATCTTTTAATTTTAGTATTTCTTCATTTGTTCCTACTTTTTTAATTATTTCATTTTCAAAGCATAATGCTTCATGGTATCTTATTTTATTTTTATCAATTTCATCTTCTTTGCACATTGTAATTATATTGGCATTATATAATATAGTTTTCAACATTTCCTCCACTTTTAGCAAAAGTATTTTTCTTTAGTATTTCCTTTTTAGCTTTTTATATTACAATATTTTCTTATCTATTATATTATTATCTAGATCTTTTAATAATATCTTATTATCTTCCCATATTATATAACTATTTTTTGTATTTTCTTTTGGTAAAGATATTGAACCTGGATTTAAGAATAATATTCCATCTTCAGTTTGTATAAATCCTGTGTGAAAATGTCCATAAACTAAAACATCAAAATTTTTCTTAGGCAGATTATTCATGTTATATTTTTGTCCATGTGTAAATATAACTACCTTATTCTCTATTACCATTTCTATTTCATCTTCAAATTTAAATTCTGAAATCATTTCATCTACTTCTGCATCACAATTACCTTTAACGCATAATATTATATCTTTCATAGAATTTAAAATTTCAGATACTTTCTTTGGATTATATTCTTTTGGAAGTGGATTTCTTGGTCCATGGTAATATAAGTCTCCAAGTAACACTAATTTATCTGGATTTTCTTTTTTTACTATTTCTTTTAATTTATTTGCATAATATGCTGAACCATGTATATCTGATGCAATTAATAATTTCATATACAATAACTCCTCGTATAATAATTAATGTTAAAATTTATATATTATATTATATTTTAATTAATTTATATTTAAATTAATTATTTATTTTCACTTATTTACTTATTTATTTTTTATCTGTAGAACCAAATCCTCCAGTTCTTTCTCCTCCTGCTACATCATTATCTGCAACTAAGTATTTTTGGAATATTGCTTGTCCTATTCTTTCTCCTTTTTCAACTTTTATATCTTCGTCTTTGAAGTTCCAAAATGCATACATTATATGTCCATCATTATCTGAATTTCCATAATAATCTTTATCTACTATTCCAACACTATTTGCTAAAACTAATCCTTTTTTCTTTGGATTTGAGCTTCTATTATATAGGCAAAGCATTTCATCATCTTGCATATATGCCTTTATACCTGTTGGTACTAATGTTGGTTTTACTCCTGGTTTAAATGCTGGTATAACTGTATCTTCTGCTGCTTCTACATCATAACCTGCTGCATATTTTGTTGATCTTTTTGGTAGATTAATATTTTTATCTTCCCATCCTTTTGCTATTTCAAATCCTCTTAATTTTTCCATAATTGCCTCCATTTTTTATTTATATAACCATCTATTTTATTTATATTTTTAATGATTATATTAACTTTTTTTGTTTATTTTATATTTTTCAAACATATTTTAATTCATTATAACTTATATGTCAATTACTGCATAAAATAAATATATAGAGGTATATTATGTTTACAACTTTAAATAATTTAAAATTAAATGAAAAAGGAATTGTTAAAAAAATTTCTTGTGATGATAGAATTACTAGAAGATTATATGATTTAGGTTTATTAGAGAATACCTTTATTTGTCCAATTTTTGCAAGCCCATTTGGTGATCCTAGGGCATATGAATTTAGAGGTAATATAATTGCTATTAGAGATGATGATGCATATAATATTGTTGTTGAAGTAAAAGAAAATGAATTTTAATCATTATTCTAATCTTTATATTTTTATTTTAAAATGGATAAATCCCAAAATAGTATATTTCATACTATTTTGGGATTATATAACTAATTGACTTACTTAATTGTTTTCTAAGCAACCTTTTCAGTATAGTTAATTACTGTAATTTCAGTAATAGCATTTCTAACTGAGTTTACTAATTTTTCTAACTGTTTAGCAACTTCATCGCTGTATGAAACCTCTCCACATTGTCTGCATACTTGTGATGGAACATTTTTTATAATTATAATACAGTTGTCTAATTCAACCATAAATGTTGTGTTTTTATTTTCTAATTCTCCCTTACACATAAAGCAATTCATTTTTATTTTTTCTCCTTTCTTGTCTTTAAATCTCTCTCCCATTCTAATTCATTTGGATAGTATGCTGTAATGATCCATAATTCTTCACCATTTGTACCACATACTATATGTATAACTTTATTATTCATATTTATTCCATATACTAGACAACTTGGGTATGGATAAGAATCTTCATATTCTTCTATTATCTCTCCATTTAACATAGCTATTTCTATATCCTTTTGAGATATTTGTCTTTGTAGTAACCTAATTATTACATGATTAGTCCATCTTATTTTCCTATCTTTTATTAGTTGCTTTATTATATCTATATTTAACTCTTGCATAAGAACCCCTTTATATTATAATATATTATCATATTTATGATAAATAATCCAGATTTTTTTAATTTTATTTTTTTAATTCTTCTTCTGCTTCTTTATAATCTGGCATATATTTTTCTACCATTGCCCAAAACTTTTTTGAATGATTCATATATTTTAAGTGGCATATTTCATGAAGTACTACATAATCTATTGCTTTTCTGCTATACATCATTAAGTTTTGGTTTATTGTTATCTTTTTATTTGATGAGCAACTTCCCCAGATTGATTTTGTTTTCTTTATTCTATATTCTTCTGGTGCTAAGCCTACTAATTTTCTCATCTTTTCCATTGAGTTTTCTACTTCTTTTTCTGCTATCATATAATACATTTTATCTATCATCTTTTTAATTTGCTCTGTATTATCTTCTTCAGCATATCTTAATGGTAATATTATAGCTATTTTACCATTTTCTACATTTAGCATTGCCATATTAATATCTTTATAATATATATTTAAATAATATGCTTCTCCAAGAATTTGAAACTTTTCGCCATCTGCATATTCTTTAACTTTTGTTGGTGATTCTCTATATTCTTGTAATTTTTGCATTATCCATTGTCTTTTTGCTTCTACCACATTCTGAATTTGAGAACTGGTAGCAAAACGTGGAGCTTTTATTACTACTTCGCCATTTTGTATTGTAATATAAAAATTCTTTATTTTTGCTCTATTTACTGTATAAGCTATTGTTTTATTTTCATATTTTACTTTATTCATACCAGTTCCTCCTCAGAATAGAAATTTAGGTTTTAGGTTGTTTTATCTTGAACTTCTGTTCGATTTTAATTTTACTATTTTTCTTTCTCTTTGTCAATACTTTTTTAAAATTTTTTAATATTTTTTGTTTTGTTTTGTTTTTGCCTATTTTACTGTATTTCTCAAAGTATGTATCTTATTTTTATTGATTTATAGCCTTTTTCAGTTTTATTTTATTTAGTAAATCAATATTTACTCTTGTTTTCTAATTTAGTATTTTTGTTCGGTTTTGTTCTATTAGTACTAGCATTATACATATTAATTTAAAAACGCTTATATATTGAAAGAGGTGAATTGTATGGGCTTATCTAATAGCTCTACTGGTAAGAAAGTTTCTAATAATTTAAAAGACTTTTCTAATTTTGATTTTACTGTTGCAATTGCAGGAAATCCCAATGTTGGCAAGTCCACTATTTTTAATGCACTTACTGGTTTAAATCAACATACTGGAAATTGGACAGGAAAAACAGTTGAAAATGCAGCTGGTATTTGTTCGTATAATAATCAAAAGTTTTTACTTGTAGATATTCCAGGTACATATTCTCTTATGGCTGATTCTGAGGAAGAAAAAATTGCAAGAGATTATATAGAAAGTGGCATGGCGAATGCTACTTTAGTTATTGTTGATGCCACTTTGCTTGAAAGAAATTTGAATTTAGTTTTTCAAATAATGAACTTAACTAAGAATGTAATTGTTTGTGTTAATCTTTTAGATGAAGCTAAGAAAAAAGGCATTAGTGTTGATTTAGATAAGCTATCTCATATTCTTGGTGTTCCTGTTGTTGGAACTATTGCAAGGAAGAAAAAAACACTTAAAGATTTAATTTCTACTATTTCTAATGTTTGTAATGGTAAATTAAAATTTTCTCCTAACACTATTGATATTCCTTTAAATGATAATAAAGAATTCTTAGATAAAGTTTTTGAAATAGCTCATGAAATTGTATCTGAAGTTGTTACCGTAAAGAATGAAGATTACAATGAAAAAAATAAAAAAATAGATAGAATACTTACATCAAAAAAGTTTGGTATTCCTATTATGATACTTTTCTTTTGTTTAATCTTTTGGATTACAATAGTTGGTGCTAATTATCCATCAGAAGTACTTTCTAATTTTTTTGCTTGGTTTGAACCAATACTTAAAAATTTATTTATTAGTATACATACTCCATCTTGGCTGCTTTCGCTTCTTTTTGATGGAGTTTATAAAACTGTTACTTGGATTGTAAGTGTTATGCTTCCTCCTATGGCTATATTCTTCCCTCTTTTTACTTTATTAGAAGATTTAGGATACTTGCCTAGAATAGCTTTTAACTTAGATAAATGCTTTAAAAAATGTCATTCTTCTGGAAAACAATCGCTTACTATGTGTATGGGATTTGGTTGTAATGCAGCAGGTGTAATTGGTTGCCGTATTATTAGTTCAAAAAGAGAAAGATTAATTGCTATTCTTACAAACTCTTTTGTACCTTGTAATGGTAGATTTCCTTTTTTAATTACTATTGCTACTATATTTTTTACTAGTGCTGCAAGTGCAGGTGAAAGTCTAAAATCTAGCTTAATTGCTACTTTTATAGTATTTATAGTTATATGTATAGGAATTGGATTTACTTTTCTAACATCATACATTCTTTCTAAAACAATTTTAAAAGGTTCTACTGATTGTACTTTACTAGAACTTCCACCATATAGAAAACCACAAATAGGAAAAATACTTATTCACTCTTTGTTAGATAGAACTTTATTTGTTTTAGGTAGAGCTTTATCTGTTGCTGTGCCTGCTGGAGTTTTAATTTGGATACTTTCTAATATTCAAATAGCAGACAATAGTATTCTTTATTATATTGCAAGCTTTTTTGATCCTTTTGCTAAACTTATGGGCTTAGATGGATATATTTTAACTGCTTTTATACTTGGGCTTCCTGCTAATGAGATTGTTCTTCCTATTATTCTTATGTGTTATACAGGGGCTGGAAGTTTAGTTGATATGAGTAGCATTAAAGCGTTATTTGAAATATTATCTACAAATGGTTGGACTATAGTTACTGCAATAAATGTTATGATATTTTCACTTTTGCATTTTCCTTGTGCTACTACTCTTCTTACTATTAAGAATGAAACAAAAAGTTTAAAGTGGACTGCTATTTCATTTTTACTACCTACTATTATTGGAATCTTAATGTGTATGGTAATTAATTTAGTTTACAATGTTGTTTTAAGCTTAATATAAATTTTATGAGAACAACAGACTGAGTCTATGAAATAACATTACATAGTCAATAGAGTAGATGTTCCGGATCTACTCTATTTTAGTATCTCTAAAAAAATAGTATGTGCATTCCGTATACACATACTGTTTATAATTGACTGTTCACGATTAACAGACATATTTATTGTATGACTAAATAATATCATATAAGTTTAATTTTGTCAATGCTTTTTCGTATATTATTTCAAACAATTTCAATTCCTATCACATCAAATAGATTTATTTCTTTGCTGTCTATTATTATTCGTCTATTTAGTTTATCTATCTTGTTTACTTTTCCCTCAACTTTAGTATATTTATCTCCATCATAATATGTAACTTCTACAATTTTATTAATATCTATTGCTTTTATTTTCATTGATAATTCTTCATTTACTTCATCTGACAATTCTTTTCTTGCTATATGCACTTTTTCTTTTTCTTTTAATGCCTCTTTAAATCCTGTAAGTGCATCAAAAGGCATAAATAATCTTGCTCTTTCTTCCCTAATCATAAGCATTATGACCTCCTATAAGTTTATTTCTAAGTATTGTTGTAGCACCTTCTTCTAAATCCATACCTCTTATTATTGCATTTTTTCCTAGTTTTTGTTTTATATCACTTATTGCCAATTCTATTTTTCTTTCTTTTGTTATTTTTTCTTGATTTTCAAATAAACTAAGTTGTTCTTCATCTCCACTTACTAGTCTATTAAAACTTACTCCTATTCTTCTTATTGGCACAGTTTTATTAGTTGTACTATCATAAAGTTTTAAAAAATATTGTATTAAATTAGAATATGTATTTGTATAATTACTTATTTTTAAACTACCACCTGTTGAATTAATTATATTTTTTGAATAGCCTATATACAAGCCTATTGTATCTGTTATTAGATTTTTTTCTACTAGTTTTATGCTATTTAATTCAACCATTTCTTTAAGTACTATTCTTGCATTTTCAAAATTATAATCTTCAAATAATACTTGACTAGAAGATATTGATACATTTTTTGTTTTGTACTTTTTTATATCTTCTATTGTACAACTTTCTTTTCCCCATGAATGGTCTATTAAAAATTCTGCATTTACACCAAATTCTTTGTATAATATTTTAGGATTAGTGTGAGCTATATCATACATATCATATATTCTTTTTTTATTAAGCCTTCTTTCAATGCCTTTTCCTATTTGCCAAAAATCTGTTAATGGTTTATGGTGCCAAAGCTTAAGTTTATACTTTTCTTCATCTAAATATCCAATATTTGTTGGTGTATGTTTTGACATTATATCTAGTGCTACTTTTGCTAAATATAAATTGGTACCAATTCCAACAGTTGCAGTTAATCCATAAGTATCATATATATCTTTTAATATTGTTTTAGCAAGTTCTATTTCATCCATTTTATAAAATTTTAAGTACTTAGTTACATCTAAAAATGCTTCATCTATTGAATAAACATATATGTCATCTTTAGATAAATATTTTAAATAAATAGCATAAATATTTGCTGAATATTCTATATACTTTTTCATTCTAGGCTTTGCTATTATATATTTAATATTTGATGGTATTTCATAAAGTCTACATCTATTTTTAACTCCTAGCATTTTCATTTTTGGTGATACTGCTAAACAAATTGTACCTTTGCCTCTTGATTCATCTGCTACTACTAAATTTGTACTAAAAGGATCTAATTTTCTTTCTACACATTCTACAGAAGCATAAAAGGTTTTTAGGTCTATGCATAAATACATACTCATTTTTTTCACCTCATTTTTATATAAATAAATATATATATTTCTTTATTTAGCTTTCTTTTTTGTATATTACTACTGTTTTATATTATATCATCGTACAATTGTTTTGTAAACATTTGTTTTATATTTTTATAAGTTAATTTTTACCTTTTAAGAAAAACAAAGAGGAGAGCATGCGCTCTCCTCCTTGTTTTGACCTAGCATGCTAAAATCAATTGTCCTTTCCAATTGACTTTAGCACCTCCTTTTTCCACTTGTCGGGAATCTTGGCAGGTGGCATGAACGACCCTCTGTCAATGCTTCTGACGGCACCGCAATTTGGGCATACGACCATCAAGCCTGCTGGGATATCATCCCCAACTTGTACGGCTATCGGAAGTTTACACTTCTGACATTCAATCCACCGGATATATTTAACATTCTTAAACGCCATAAATTAATTCCCCCTAAAAAAGGTCAGTAGTTATATTCGGACATTTATATTGTACCATATTTTGTAAGTTTATTCAAGTATTTATCAGTCTTCTAAGCCTTTTCTTCCTGCATTTCTTCGTTTTCGTTATATAATTTTTTCATCTTTCTTTCTAATCTCATTTTCCTTTGAACTCTTATTTTTAGTTCTTCTACATTTGCTTTTGACATTTCTGCTTTTGGATATTCTGGTTCTAATATTGTTAAAGTTATAAAAGGTCTTTTCTTAAATTTTTTTATTATTCCTTCTGGCTCTCTGTATGTAAAAACTATTGGCAAAATTGGAACTTGATTTTTCACAGCAAAGTTAAAGGCTCCATTTTTGAATTCTCTAATACCATCATAATATGGTATTAAATGTCCTTCTGGATATATCCCTACAACTTCTCCCCTTTTTAGTAATCCATCTATTGTATTTACCATTTTTTCTTTTCCTGCAACATTTCTTGGTATTGGTATACCTCTAAAAAGCATTACTAAATATTTTATAATTGGTATTTCTAAATTAGATTGTAAAGTTAAAAAATATGGAATTCTTGGAAATATAGATAAAGTTATCATTGCACAATCTATCATATTAATATGATTTGCAACAGTAATATACTCATCTCCTACTTTATTTAAATTTTCTCTTCCTTCTATTTTTAATCCCATCCATATTTTTGTAAGTAAAAATAATATAGGATATGCAATTAAATATAATAAACTACTTAATATTTTGTAGATTATTGAGTGATGTAATAAGTCCCCTTTCTTATTCATTACTTTATCTATTCCTTCCTTTATTACTAATTTTTTTGTTATTATTAATTTATTTTTTCCTCTGCAGTATTTATATTCTTTTATTTACTTGTTTTCTAAATTTTTATAATCCTCTATTTCTTCTCTAAACATTTCTTCCATTAGTTTTACACTATTTTCTATTCTAAATTTATTTGAAAATTCTGAATAAGCTTTTCTTTTTTCTTCTAAGATTTTTGGATTATCTAAAAAGTAATCTATCTTTCTCGCTAAATCTTCACTATTTCCATGTTCAAACAAACTATCTTCATTCATTGCAAATTGTACAGTTGCAGATTCATTGCTATTTGATATTATTGGTACATTTCCACATGCAATTGCTTCTAAACATGATATGGCTTCTATTTCTGCATCTGCGCTATGCACATATATATCTGTGTAAGATAATAAATCTACTAATTCATCTTTTGGATAGAATTTAAGGATTGGCTTATTTGTAAGATTTTCTCCTTGTTTTTCATATTGTTCATAGCATAGGCCTTTTCCTGCTAACACTAATTGTATTTTATTTTCATACTTTGATTTCTTTATTGCATCAATAAGTACATCTTGCCTTTTTTCTGGAGAATATCTTCCAACCATTGTAATTACTATTTTGTCTTTTAATTCTTCTGGCTTTTCTTTTCTATTATACTTAAATTCCTCACCTACTCCATTAGATATTACATGAAGTTTAGCAGTATAGCCATGCTCTTTTAATCTATTTGCAATAAAGTTACTTGGGCAATGTATATGTCTAAATTTATTAAAATAATTTCTAAAATATGTATATATCGTATCATTTATATGGTGATGAGTCCCTAAGCCCATTGTATATGTTATATTTTCAGGTTGAACATGAAAAGCAGTAGTATGTGGTATATGCATTTCCTCTGCTATTTTTACACCTTTTTTGGCAAGCCTAAATGGCATATAAAAATGTATTACATCTTGACCCTTGAATACATTTCTCATAACTTCTTCATCTGGTCTTGCAAATACCATTTCATTTGCTTTAAAATATTTATCTATTATTTTTGGAAATTTGTATGTTTTTAACGAAACCTTGTCTTCTTCATCTTTTCCTGTACTTAATATTTGTACTTCATTTCCATCTTTTCTTAATCCATCTACAAATCTTTTAGCTGATATTGTAGTTCCATTGCTTAGATTATCATATTGATCAATTACAATTAGTATTTTCATTTTACCTCACTTACAATAAGAAAAATTTTCTTATTTTTGTTCTTTTCTTTAATATTTTATTTTTCATCAATCACTTTTCCAATTAAATCATACTCTTTAAATCCTGTTACTTTACAATTTACAAAAGTATTTGATTTTGCATTTCCTCCTATGTATATTACTCCATCAATATCTGGAACATCCATATATGTTCTTCCTACTCCGTTATCCTCAACCAATACTTTTAAAGTTTTATCAATATGTTTCTTCATATTTTCTTCAGATATTTTTTGCTGAAGAGCCATTATTTTATTATATCTTTTCTTTTTAGTCATTGGATGCACTTGATTTTCCATATTAAAAGCAGCTGTGCCTTCTTCTTTTGAATATGTAAAGCATCCTAATTTATCTAATTTTGCCCATTCTACAAATTCATATAATTCTTTAAAATCTTCCTCGGTTTCTCCTGGAAATCCAACCATTAAAGTACTTCTAATTACTACTCCTGGAATTTCTTCTCTTAATTTAGTAATTAAATTTCTTATACTTTCACCTGTACTTTTTCTATTCATCTTTTTTAATATTCTATCTGATATATGTTGCATTGGAATATCAAAATATTTACAGATTTTATCATTATTTTTTACTTCTTCTATTAATTCATCTGTAATTGTTTCTGGATATGCATATAAAAATCTAATCCATTCTATTCCATCTATTTTACTTATCTCGTGTAATAGATTTGCTAGCATTGGTTTTCCATAAATATCTGTTCCATATTTAGTTGTGTCTTGTGCTATAATTATTAGTTCCTTATATCCCTTTTGGGCTAGCATCCTAGCTTCTTCTAAAATATCTTCTATCTTTCTACTTGTAAATCTGCCTCTAATATATGGTATTGCACAAAATGTACAAAAATTATTACATCCTTCTGCTATTCTTATATATGCATAATTTGTTCCTGTAGATATTACCCTATTTAAGAAATCTAATTTTTCATCTTTTTGATTATTATGATTTATGACATTTTCTATTTGTTCCCATAATGAATTGTATTCACTAAATTTAACAAACAAATCTACTTCTGGAAGTGCTTTTTTTAAATCTTCTTTATATCTTTCTACTAAGCACCCTGTAACAATTAAATATTTACAATTTTCCTTTTTATATTCTGCCATTTCTAATATTGTGTTTATTGCTTCTTCTTTAGCAGACTCAATAAAACCACAAGTATTTATTACAATAATTTCCGCTTCTTTTGGATCATTTACTATATCAAATTTATTCTTTTTAAATAACCCTATCATCATTTCAGTATCCACTAAATTCTTGCTACATCCAAGTGATACAAATCCTACTTTCATTTTTGCTATCCTCTCTTTTCTAATCTAAAATGTCATTTAATCTATCTATTCCTCTTATCAATTTGTCATAAGTTACTTTATCTAAAGAACTACCTTCTTTTCCATAGTTTGCAATTTCATTTTTCATATCTAACAGTTTATATCTATCTACTTTATTTTTTGCACCATAGTCATTCATATATATAGGCACATAATCTACTTTATATAAAGAAGCTGTATTATTTTCTGCGTCATAATATATTTGAATATTTAGTATTAATTCTAAATTAGAATTTTCATAGCTAAAATCTGATGTAAAATCTCCTAAAGAATATGCTACTAAACAGTCTTTTCCTTCTTTATTTTGTAATATTTCCATACTTTGTACAACAGATGGATGAGCACCTATAATTATATCTGCACCATTATCTACTAAAAATTGTGCTTGACTTTTTTGATTCTCATTTGGTTCATTTTTGTATACATCTCCCCAGTGCATAAGAACTATAGAAAAGTTAGCATTTTCGTTTGCATAATCTAAATCTTCTTTAGCTAGCTTCTCACTAAATATATTAACTCCTTCTTCTTTACTATCATAAGTATAAGATAATATGGCTATTTTTGCACCTTTTACTTCAATTATTTTTACTCTATCTTTTGCTTCTTCATTATATATACCTGTAGTTTGAATTCCAATAGATTCTAGATATTCTTTAGTTTTATTTAAAGCTTCTATTCCATTATCTAATGAATGATTATGTGCAAGTGTTACTAAGTCTACTCCTGATTCTTTTATGCTATTTGCAAAAGCTTTATTTTCATCAGTAACATCTGTTTCATATGTCCCAACTACTATATCTGAATCTTTAAAATAACTTGATATATCCTCAAATATATCTGAATACAGTCCATCGGCATTTTTTCCACTTTTTTTTAAATTATTTCCTAGTAAAATATCCCCAATTGCAGAAAGTCTAATTATTGAATCTGCTTTAAAAGCATTCATCGAAGCAATATCACTTTCTATTGAAGAATATATTTCTTCAACATGATCTGCTATCCTCTTTTGCTCCTCTGCTACTTTTTTAGATTCGTTTATATTAAGCATAATATTTACAATAATACATACGATAATAATACATAACAAAATAGATGAAATTATTATAAAATTTTTGTTACTTATTGTATCTCTTATTATATTTACTTTTCTTGTTTTTCTTCTTCGGTTATTAGGCATTCTTTCCTCCTAAACCCAATAGGGACGTTCCTTTTTGGGTTAAATAAATAATATTGTCTTTTTCCTAAATACGTTCCTATTGTGACTTTCTATTTTTACAATATACCTTTAAATTATACAATATTTTAACTTTTTTTACAAGTTATTTAGTGAACATAATAATATATAACTATATAGATTTTTAATTCTTCGTTATTCTTTTTTCATTATATTTTAATGCTATCTTTGGCTTACTTTTTATACAAAATTCAATTATCCATATCTCTTGAAAAAAAGCTTTTTTTGTAATACAATAAATGTGATTATTAAAAGTTTGCCTTGCTTTTTATGGCAAATATTTATTTCTAATGTATTAAAAACATTAGTGGAAGGAATTTAATTATGAATAACAAATTATATGATGGACAAAAGTTAAAGGATTTTAGAGAACTTGTTAATTTATATAAAACAAAATACAAAGATCTTATTGCTTTTGAATATAAAGAAACTCCAGAAAGTAAAGAGCATATTAAAATAACTTATGAACAATTTGCTAAAGATATTGAATCATTAGCAGTAAAACTTATGGAATTAGATTGCAAAAGAATCGCTATTATTTCAGATAATAGATATGAATGGTGTACAAGTTATCTAGCAATTACAACTGCTGGTTTAGTAGTTGTTCCACTAGACAAGTCACTTCCTGATAATGAGCTTATAGATTTGCTAAAGCGTAGTGAAGCTGACGGTATTATTTTCAGTGATAAATATGCAAAAATATTAAAAAATGCTGATTGCAAAGTAAAAATATGTATGGATTATTCAAAAGATAAAGATTCTATTTTATCTTATTCTAAATTATTAAAAGAAGGATATTCATTAGATAAAACAAAATATAACGAATTAAAAATAGATAATAAATCTATGAGTATTATTTTATTTACATCTGGTACTACTAATATTGCTAAAGCTGTTATGCTTTCTCAATATGCAATATGTATGGACTTATATGCTTTAAGTCAAATGATAGATATTAATACTAGTGATAAATTTTTATCTTTTTTACCGCTTCATCATACATTCGAAAGTACAACTACATTCCTTTTTGGTACCTCTTGTGGTATTACAATTGCTATATGCGATGGTTTAAGATATATTCAAAGCAACTTAGTAGAGTACAAAGTTACAGGTTTTGTATGCGTACCTCTTATGCTTGAAATTATGTATAAAAAGATTTTAAAAGAAATTAAAGCTCAAAAGAAAACTACTATAGTTAACATTATGAGAGTTTTATTTAGACATAGTAGTATTGAAACTAAAAGAAAAATCTTTAAGTCTATAATTGATGGATTAGGCGGAAATCTTAGAACTATAATTGCTGGTGGTGCTCCTATGGATAAAGAAACTATAAAAGGATATAACGACTTTGGTTTTGATGTTCATCAAGGATATGGCTTAACTGAAACTGCACCAGTACTAGCTGGTGAAAATAGTTTTAATAAAAGAACTGGTTCTGTAGGTTTTCCACTTCCTACAATTGAAATTAAAGTAGATAAACCTGATGAAAATGGTATTGGAGAAATTATTGCAAAAACACCTGCTATTATGCTTGGCTATTATAAAAATGAAGAAGCAACAAAAGAAGTTATAAAAAATGGATGGTTTTATACTGGTGATTTAGGCTATATAGATAAAGATGGTTTCATTTTTATTACTGGTAGAAAAAAAGATATGATAGTTCTTAAAAATGGTAAAAAGATTTTTCCAGAAGAAATTGAAATATTAATTAATAAACTTCCATATGTTACAGAAAGTATGGTATTTGGATCTTTAGATGATTCTAAAGCTGATAGAAATACTGATGTAACTTTATGTTCAGAAATAATTTATAATGAAGATGAATTAAAAAAAGCTTTTCCTAATATTAAAGAAAGTGAATATTGTGATACTATATGGAATGATGTTAAGACAAAAGTAAATAAACAAATGCCAGCTTACAAATATATTAGAAGAATCTTAATTTCTACTGAACCTATTATAAAAACAACTACTCAAAAAATTAAGAGAAACGAAGAAATAAAAAAAATCACCCAAGAGGGACGTCCCTTTTTGGGCTAAAATAAAATTTGCATACATATTACTAAACCTAAAATCAATGACACCCAAAAATGGTGTCATTTTTTATTAAATCACCCAAAAAGGGACGTCCCTCTTGGGTGATTTAATTTTATCTTCCCAATATATGTTTACGTGTTATTTCTAATAATCCAAGTTTAGTAAATTCCAACACCTGTACCTTTGATCTATCTTGTTTAAAACATTCTATTATATAATTTCTTATATCTTCTTTATCTTTTTCATCTTCCATATCAATATAATCAATTATAATTATTCCACCAATATCCCTTAACCTAATTTGCTTTGCTATTTCTTTGGTAGCTTCCTTATTTACCTTTAGTACTGTTTTTTCTAAGTTTTTATTTCCTGTAAATTTACCAGAATTTACATCAATAGCAGTTAAGGCTTCCGTTTTATCTATTGTTATAAATCCTCCGCATTTAAGCCATATTTTTCTGTCTAACTTCATTTTATTTTTTACTTCATATTTATCTAATACATTTTTCTCTATAACAAATTTATCTTTTATATTTTCGAAATGACTAATTAGCTCTTCATCATTTGTATATATTTTTTCTAAATTATTTTCTGATAAATCGGTAATTATTTTTCCCACTATGCCATCATTGTCATATATTTTTGTAGGAGCTATTTTCTTACCTTTTAATTCATTAGTATTTTTTAAAATATTTTTCCAAAAAGATATTAATAGTTTAGTTTCTTCTACTATTTCATTTTCTTCTTTTCCTTCTGCAGAAGTTCTAATTATTGCTCCAAAACCTTCTGGTAATTCTTTTTTCACAATTCCTTTTAACCTTTTTATTTCTTCTTCATTTTGTATTTTTTGAGATATAGTTAAAAAGTTTGAATATGGCATAAGTATTATAAATCTACCATTAAGTTTTATATCTTTAGTCACTCTTGGTCCTTTTTGTTCATTGCAATCTCTTTTAACTTGTACTAAAATTTCATCTCCTGGTTTTACTAATTTAGATATATCATATTTTGATACATCTTCGTATACATTACCAGTTACATTACTTGCTTTAGGTATTAAATCTTTTATATGTACTAATGCATTTTTTTCTTCTCCTATATCTATAAAAGCTGATTGCATTCCTGGAATTATATTTTTTATTTTTCCTAAATATATATTTCCTTCTAATCTTTTTTCTTCATTTTTTTCGTTATATATCTCTACTAATTCACCATCTTGAATAATAGCTACTATTGTATTTTCTGATTCTTTATCTATTAAAATATTATACATATTTTTTTATTTAATTTATTCCCTTTCCTCTTAATTCTTTTTATTAAATTTTTTATATTCTTATTTCACAAAAATTGATATATCTTAATTAAACTTATTCATAGCTATATCAATTCCATTTGTTAATATTTCTGGCACTGATTCTGCTGCTTTATCTATGGATGGAACTAATTTTTCATATTCCTCATCATTTAATTTTCCTATTACATGTGGAATAAGTAATTCTTTAAATTCAGGTTTTCCTGTTCCTACTCTAATGTGAATAAAATCTCCTGTTTTTAAATATTCAATAACTGATTTCATTCCATTATGTGTTCCTGCTCCACCTTTTTTTCTAAGCTTAACTACTCCTACATCTAAGTCTATATCATCATATATTACGATAATATTCTCATTAGGTATTTTATAATAATCTTTTACTTTAATAACACTTTTTCCACTTTCGTTCATATATGTCTGTGGTTTTAGTAAAATTACTTTTTCATTTTCTATTTCGCCTGTGCCAGTTAATCCTTCAAATTCTTTTTTATTAACTTCAATATTGTATTTTTGACTAAGTTTATTTATTACATCAAAACCCATATTATGTCTTGTTTTGCTATATTCAGGTTCTGGGTTGCCAAGTCCCACTATTAAATACATATTAATTTTGTATGGTATATTTTTAAATATACCATACTCTCCTTTCTTTATTTTTTCTTATATTTATCAATTACTTTTCTTATTATATTTATATTAGATTTATCCACCATATCTAAAATGTCTATATTCTATTTTTAAAATTATTTTCCATACTGGATCTTCTAAAGCATACATTCTATGTAATCCATAAAGATTTAATGTATTACTTTGATTAATTTTGCTATCTGTAAAATTTTGTATAATTCCATTTTCTTCAAGTAATTTTCTGCCTTCTTCACTATATAATCCACATGGATATGTGAATACTTTTTCAATATTATGCCCTAGTTCTTCTTCTATTTGAGATAGAGATGTATTTACATCTTCTAATAAATCCTCTGGTTTATATGTATCATAATTATCATGTTTCATACTATGAGAATATATACTAACTAAACCACTTTTGTCCATTTCTCTTGCTTCATCCCAAGTATAATAACCATCTGTTCCAACATCATCATTTATTAAAAAACTTGTAATTGGTATATTATTTTCCACCGCAAAAGGATAAGCATATTTATACACACCATCATATCCATCATCAAAAGTTATTATAAAGCTCTTTTTGTTTATTGATTTTTCACCTTTACTATATTCTATTAAGTCTTTATATGTAATAGGTTTATATCCATATTTTATAAGTCCTGTGATTTGCTCTTTAAAAGTTTCAAAAGTCGTTTGCATATAATCAAATTGTATTTCATCTTCCGACTCTACTATATCATGATAAATTATTATTGGTATAAGTAAGTTTTTTTCACCTATTTTGTATTGATTGTTAATTGTAGCTCTATCATATATAAATATACTGCCAATAAACACAATTATTATAATTAGAATAATTCCAACTATTTTTAATGCTTTTTTCATAAAAAATTTCTCCTTGCTTAGCCATTTATATTTTTAGATATTTCATCTAATATTTCTTGCCTTGGTTTATTACCAATGTAATTATATTTATTTCCAGCAAGTTTTGGATTGAATTGACATATTGATTTATATTCGCAATATGTGCATGGTGTTTTTTTATTGCTTACTGCATAATATGGTCTTAAATCAATATTTCCATCTAGTATTTCTTTTGAAATTTGCTTTATTAATTTTATTGTATATTTTTGCAAGTTTTCAAACTCTTCTTTTGTAACTGTTTTTGAAGATTTATAATTTATTTCTCCTGATTCATTAAGTTCTACAGGTATTATATCTGATTTACCTGATGTAAGACTAGAATCCATCATTTTTATTACATTTACATCTGCTAAAACTAGTCCATTCATTTTATAATTCTTTTTAATTATTTCTTCAATTTCTTCTTTAGTCATTTCTTTTTTTGCTTTAGCAAGTTTTGGTTCTATTAAAGAAAAATATAGTGCTCCAGCAGGCTCTGCTTTTTCTTTTTGAGTTATTGCATCTACATATGTTAATAATTGAAGTTGAAGACCAGCTATCACTTTATTTAATTCTATATCTTTTGTAGAGGATTTATAATCTATTATTCTAATATACTTTCCATTTGGAGCTTTTGCTATATCTATTCTATCTATTTTACCAGTAATAGAAACTTTTTTACCATTATCTAATGTCATTTCTATTGGTGGATATTCGTTATTTTCAAATTCAAGCTCAGTCTTAAATACATCAAATGAGCTATTTTTTAAACTTTGCAAAATATATTTCATAGAGTAAAATATAACTTTTTTTAATCTTCTAATTAGATTTCTGTATTTAGCAGTCGCAGTAAATATGTAGTTTCTTGGCATTGATAATTTATCTTCTACAATTTTATCTAATATTTTCTTTAAATCTTCATCAGAAATTTCCTTTACATTTTCATTTTCTTTAAAAAATGTATCTACTACATCATGCATAAATGAACCAGTATCTACTGGCTTTATATCCATTTTTTCTTTTGAAGATAACTTTAATCCATATTTTAGGTAATATGAAAACTCACATGATTTATATTGTTCGAGTCTAGATACTGTAGTATTTAAGGTGTTTCCATAAAGTTTTTTAACATTTTCTTTGTTTATTTTTTCTGGGATATTTGTATATTCTAAACCTTCTAATGCCTTTTCTAGTCTATATGAATATTCTTTATTGTTCTTATACCAGTTGTATACTTCATACCAATTTCCATTCATTTTATTTATATGTTTAAGAAGTTCAGCGAAAGTAACCTCTTTTGTATAGATGTCAATTGTATTATTTTCTCTATTACTAATATTTGCATTATCCTCTTGTAAGGTATTTTCTATATTATTAGAAGTATCTTCATCATTTACAAATGTATCTTCTTTTAATTTAGGGAAAATCTTTCTTATTTTAGAAATTATAGTTGATTTTCTTAAAGGCTTATCATCTACATCACTTGCAGGATACGATATAAATAACTTTTCTTCAGCTGTCGAAAATGCTTTATATATATTAAAGTTTTCTTCATACATTTTCTCTATTGTACCTTTAGCAAGCTCTATTCCTTCTTCTTTTAGATTTTCTCTATCTTTATCATTAAAGAAACCTTCACTTGATGGAACACTTGGAAATACTCCATCATTAACACCTATAATAAATATTGCTTTTACTTTATGCGTTTTTGATCTATTTACATCTCCTACTGTTACTTTATCTTGAGTTTGAGGTATTTGTCCTATTTCTTTTGTAGATATTCCAATTTTTAAAAGTTTTGCATAAGTATCAAATGACATTTTAACATCTTTAAATAGCATAGCAATTTCATCAATTACATCTATTACTGCATTATAACTATCTACATTAATTAATGAATTATTTTCTAAGGTAATTTTATCATTTTCAACTATTTGGTTTTCATCAACATTTTTTAATATGAATTTATATAATTCTTCACTTATCTTATCTGCTGAGTTTTTTGTTCTTAAATTACTTTTAAATTCTAATAAAGGAGTAATTATATCTCTTTGCTCTTTATAAAAAGTATCTTCTTCTCCAAAGTTCCATGGATTTTCATACCATTTGCTTCCTTTTATATTCCATTTAATACAATAATTTTCTAATTCGTATAATCTATCTATTTTCACTATTCCAGATTTCAAATAATTAAAAACTGCCTCATAAGACCAGTTTTTAGCAAATATATCTAGTATAGCTAACACATATTTTACAAATATATCACTTGTAATATCCTTTTTCTCATCTATAAATACAGGAATCTCATATTCAGAAAATATTGCTTTGCATAGACTACTATAACTTTCTATATTTTTAGTAATTACACCTATATCTCTATATCTATAGCCTTCTTTTCTTACTAAATTAGATATTATCCTTGCTACATTTTCTATTTCTTCATACTCATTTTTTGCAATTGTAAGTTTTATATTTTTAACTTCTTTATTATATTGGCTATATGGAATATCAAATATATTTTTTTCTAAATGTTTAAGCTCTTCATTTTTAAATCTATATGTATCTTTTAAATGAATTTCATTTTTTATATCTGCTATACTTTTTAAGGTCTGCACTGTTTGTTTATTATCATAAAAAATATCTGCTTCTGGACTTTTTAGGACTTTTAAATCATCTGTGCACACAGTAATAAATATATCTTTTGCTATTTTATTTAAAACCTGTAAAACATTGTATTCTTGTTTTGTAAATCCTGCGAATTCATCTATGTAAAATAAAGAGTTATCAAATAAATGGCTTTTCTCTAAATTCTCTGCAAGTAGATTTAGTAAGTCATTTTCATCAATATATTTATTCTCTATTCTTTCTTCAAACATAGAATAGATTAAATACATATCTTTTATTTTTAATTTTAGATAAGTATCTTGAGTTTTTTCCATTTTTTCTTTTAGATTTTGGGCAGTTATTCCATGTTTCTTGAATTCTGTTATTTGTGTTAATATTAAATCTATATTTTCTATATTTTTCCCCAAGAAATTAAGTTCTTTTTGAGCTTCTTCTAAAAGTGATGATACTACCATAGCTTTTCCAGATTTATCTATATTTATTAGATTTGAACCTAAAGTTTCTTGTATTACCCTATATGCCATTCTTTCAAAAGATAATACTTCTACATTTGTGGTTGCTCCTTCATCTAAAGTTTCTAAGAGCTTTTTTTCTGCAGTAAAAGAAAACTGCTCTGGTGTAATTATGTATGTTTTAGGTACAGTTTTTATCTCACTTTTTATTTTATTATATATATATTCACTTTTTCCACTTCCGCTTCTACCATATATAATATTCAAGTCTTTATCCCTTCTTTTGAACTTTATAAAAGTCCATCTTATTTATTTTATGCTGTTTCTCTTTTCCAATAAAATAAATATTGCTGAGCTAACCCTTGCATATTTCCAAACTTTTGATCTGCTAATTTTTGAATTTCTTTCTTAGTAACTTTATTTTCGTCTTCATTTTTTATATACAATTCATTCATAACTCTTCTTACCCATACATCTATTGGAAATACATCAAATCTTTTTAATGTAGAAAATAATAAAATGCAATCTGCAACTTTAGGGCCTACTCCTGAAAGTCTAAGTAATTCTTCACGAGCTAATTTAGTAGGTAATTTATCTAGTTTTTGCAAATCTACTTCCTTATCTAATACCATATGTGTTGTTTCATAAAGTCTTATATCTCTAAAGCCTAATCCTAGATTTCTAAAATCTGCTACTGTAACATTTTTTAGTTCTTCTGGAGTTGGAAAAGTATAGTATTCTTTATTATTATATACTATCTTTTTCCCATAAGCTTTAGATAATCTTTCTATAATACCTTTTATTCTTGGTATATTGTTATTTGCAGAGATTATAAAAGAAATTATTGTTTCCCATAAGTCTTGGTTTAATATTCTAATTCCTTTGCCATATTCTACACTTCTTTTTAGATTATCATCTATCTTAGATAATTCTTCTTTTATTTTTGTATAATCTCTATTTAAATCAAAATAATCTGTGCAGATTTTTTCTATATTTCCTTCACAAATACCTTTGAATATGATTTTATTACCTTTTTTTCCCACATTTAATACATTATTGTGGAAAACTCCTGTGTAACTACCATCATCTTCTTTATTCCATCTAAAACATTGTCCACATTCAAATATATCTGCTAGTTCAAATGTATCTGACTCTATTTCGTATTCCATTTTTACCTCTATTTATATGTTTCTACAACATTAATTTCAAACTTACCGGGTTTCATATTTTCATCTGGTTTAACTGCTACATCTAAATCATACATTTCTTTTAATTTATTTACATTTTCTTTTTTATGACCTATTACATTATTTACACATTCTGGATTAACCGTTATTTCAACTTCTTTAACTTTCATATTAATCTTTTTAATTTTTTCTGCAATAGAATCATACCACATGCTATCTTCTACTAGTTGTCTAAATGCTGGATGATAAGGTCCAGCTAAAACTTCGCTTCCTTCTTTATTTGGATCATTTATTTCATCTGTATTTTGAAGTCCTACTCTTATAACATCAATCTTCTTTTTTCTAAACATATATATTATTTCTTTACATCTCTCAACAGCTTGTTCTACAGTAAGAGGAGTATATTCTCCATCTTTATATTCTTTAGCAAGTTCTGTTCCTTTTATAACTAATACTGGATATATTCTTACCATTTTAGGTTTTAATTTAATTAAGTCTTTTGCAGTGTTTATTTCATCATGTTCTGTACTTTCTGGCATACCTACCATCATTTGATGACCTAATCTAAAGCCATAAAATCTAATTAGTTTTGATGCTTTTATTACATCTTTAAAAGTATGTCCTCTTTTACTTTTAGCTAATATGTAATCATTAGATGACTGAACACCTAATTCTATTGTTTTTACTTTATATTTTTTAAGCATTTTTAAAATATGCTTATTAATATAATCTGGTCTTGTAGAAAGTCTTATGCTATTTACCTTTTTTTGCTTTACATATTCATAAGCTGCTTCTAATAGTTCTTTTTGAACTTTTTCATCAATTCCAGTAAAGCTACCACCAAAGAAAGCTACTTCTACATATTTATTGTCATCTCTAAAGTTTTTTAAATAATATTCTATTGTTTCTTTAACATCTTTAGCTGTTACATTTGTAGACTTACCTGTTATTTTTTGCTGACTACAAAATGTACATGCCATTGGACATCCTAAGTGTGGTACAAAAATTGGTATAATATATTCCTTTTTCATACTTAATAGCCTTCCTTTCTAGTAAATAAATTTCTTTTTCAATTTTTGTTTAAACTTATCTTATGTACAAATTTATATTATTAGCTAATGACATATTTATTTGTTACTCACCAAGAGCTGATTTTGCTGCTTGCATTTCAGCTAGCTTTTTGCTTTTACCAATTCCTTTTGCTAAAACTTTACCATTACATTTAACTTCTGCCGTGAAAGTTTTATCATGGTCTGGGCCTTCTTCATTTATAATTACATATTCTATATGTACATCTCCATTTGCTTGAAGCTTTTCTTGAAGAACTGTTTTATAATCCTTCATTCCTATATGTTTTACTGCATATTCTATTGGACTTTTTAAATTATCTATTATAAACTTTTCTGCTAAATTGAGGCCTCCATCAAAATATATTGCAGCTATTACTGCTTCTACACAATCTGCCATTATAGCGTCTTTTTTATTTCCGCCATTTGCTTTTTCACTTTTTCCAACTTGTATATAATCATAAAACTTATGATTTTTTGCTACTTCTTTTAGACTATCTTCGCATACTACTTGTGCTCTTACTTTTGTAAGTTGACCTTCAGATAGATTTTCATAAGTATTATATAAATATTTACTTGATATAAACTCTAATATGCTGTCTCCTAAAAATTCTAGCTTTTCATAACTTTCTACATTGTTTTCATTAGCATAAGATGTATGTGTTAATGCAGTTTCTAAAAGTTTATTATTTTTAAATTTATAATTAATGCTTTTTTCTATTTCTTCTATATTCATTTTATCCTCGATTTCTTTATGTATAATTTACTAAATATTTATATTTTAGTATAAATTTATAATTTGTAATTTTCCTTATATCTAATCTTATATTTATTAGTTTTAGGTTGCTTAATCGCTTATTTTCTGCACTTTTTAACTTTTTATATTATACTATAAAAAGTATGTATTTACAACACAAAAATAAAATATATTTTTCATTTATTATCTACCTTTTTTCTTATAATAATAAATATCCCCCGGCTTAGCCGGGGGTATTTTACTCGTAACGCCTAAAGGCTTTGTTACAAGCAGAGCCTCAAGGCTCAT
>CAWVEX010000039.1:0-27517 GCA_963928415.1 Bacillota bacterium
CCAAATAATACCATATATAATAAAGGCACAATTTGATCTTCAAATTGTTTTATTCTTAAAATCAATAATCATTCAGATTATTGTAATTTCCACTTACTTATTAAAATTTCATATTAAAAGGAGGTGCCATTGCCTATGCACAAAAAATCCAAACTAAAGATTATTTTAGGCTTTAGCTTTGTTATTTTGAGCATTTTTTTAATCTATTTTCAAAAAAATAGTTATGAAATAACAATTAGTCAAAAGCAAATGCTTTCTGAGGCTGACAAAATTGCTATAGAAGCAAAAACTACAAAAGATAAGGAAATTAAACTATATCAAAAAGCAGAAGATGAAAATGAGTATTCAGAGGTAAAAACAAAAGAAGAAGATAAGGGATTACTTAGTAAAACTATTGCATATGAAATAGAAACTAAAGATAAAGAAAAACCTAATAATGTTACTAATATTAAATCTGTAATTGCAGATGATTATATTATAATTAGCTTTAGCCCAGCAAAAGATAATGCAAGTGTTTATGAATATTATATCGAAACTTCTAATAAAAAGGATGCTAATAATATAACTAAGTCAGATGTTACAAAGTTTTATAGTGATTCTGGGATAAAAGGCTATAACTATGTTATAGATAATAGTAAAGAAACAGAAGCTGGAATTGAAGTAAATAAAACAAATGAAGAACCAATATTATTTTCAGAAATTGAGTGGGATAAAGATTATTATTTACATATTAGAGCTATAGACAAAAGCGGTAACTTTTCAGATAACATTACTTATAAAATAGATTTACCTTCAAAAGGTGTAACCCTTAAATATATTGATATTAATAATAAATCTGAAATATCTCCTAAAGAAACTATAATAGGTGTTGTTAATGATGCTTACAATATAAATTCTCTAAAAAAGGATATAGAAGGGTTTAAACTAGTAAATATTGATGGACAAGCTGAAGGTAAACTTAAGAAAGAGAGAATAAATGTGAAATATAATTATGCAAAAAATGCAAATCTTAAAATTAGGTATATTGATGAAGATGGTAAAAATATTATAGATGATACCAATATAGATGGCTATGAAGGAAAAGAATATAATATATCTCCCAAAGAAATTGAAGGATATATATGTAAAAGCAGTAACAAAGTAGGAAAAATGAAAGCAGGAGAAAATATTGTAGAATTTATTTATACAAAACTAGGAAACATTACAACGAAGTACATAGATGAAATTACTAATAAAAGTATCTGCAATAATACTGTTAATACATATAAATATGGTGAAGAATATAAAACTGAGGAAAAGGAATTTAAAGGATATAAGTTATCTAAAATAGATGGTAAACAAAAAGGTATAGTTGATTCAGAAAACAATACAATAACTTATTATTATAAAAAAATTGTAAATATGATTGTTAAACATATAGATATTGATACTAAAAAAGTACTAGATGAAGAAAAAATTACAGGACTTGAGGGAGATAAAATTAAAGTAGAATCAAAAGATATATTAGGATATAATCTTAATTTAGATATTGATACATCTATTAAAATTAATAATTCTGAGGATATAAAAATTAAAAAAGAAAATATAGAAGTAAATAATAAAGATAAACTTCTAGAAGAAAATGATGAATTTAATGTAAATAGTTCAGAAAAAGAAAATACTAATATTGAAGAAAAAATAAATAAAGTAGAAAAAAACAATATTATAGATGAATTAATTGAAGATGATTATGTAGAAGTTGAAGATGCAAAAGATGATAAAAACCGTATAGAAAAAAGTATTAAGCAACAATATGATATTGTATTAGATCCAAAAGAAACAGAGTATATAATTTATTACAAGAAAAAATAAGAAAAGTGGCAAAGCCACTTTTCTTAATCATTAAAATCAAGCTCTGGAAGTACTGGGCATATTCTTTTATATGTATCATAGTCATCTGCCATTAAATACATATGAGCCTTTCTTAAGTAGCTTAAAAATGGAGAAATTTTCTCTTCTTTATCTTTAACAATTTGCATAAACATTTTGTATTTATTGTCGAAATTTATTAAAGGTTTATTATTACATATTGAATCGTAAAATTCATTTTGTAAATTTTTTAATATATCATACTGACAATATATTTCTAAATTAGGATATAGTTTCATTATACGAATATCTCTATTTATTAAAGATGAACTGGAAAAAGTTTCTATAAATTTAGAAGTATATAAAGGAGCATTTAAAAAAGCAGTTTTTTCACTTAACTCTATAAGTTTAGCAAGAATATCTGCATTATCATCGGAAAATCTAATAGAATTAAATAAATTTTTTTCAAAAAGCTTTCCACAAACTGTATTTATTAAAGTTTTTCCTAATAATAATTGTCTAATACTATCCTCGTGAGATAACGTAATTACAGTATTATTATTTTGAGAAAACATACCTAATGAATTAATAGCTCTACTAGATATTGGATTTTGAACAGTACTTAATGAATAACCTCCGATTTATAGAACACATTGCAATTTTTACAGGATAATTTTGCATCATTTTATATAAAGTTTCTATCATATCATTTTTTATAGTATCTGAACCATTTATAAAAGTTATATATTTACCTGTTGCCATATCTAATCCTATATTTCTACTATCACTAAGTCCTGAATGCATTCTATGAATTAATTTCATTTTAGAACTTGTTAAAACTAATTCATCACAAATTTTTCCTGAATTATCAGTAGACCCATCATCTATAAGTATAATTTCAAGATTTCTATATGTTTGACTAATTAAAGAGATAATACATTCTCTTAAAGTTTTTTCATTATTATAAATATTTACTATTACACTAATTAAATCATTCATTGTTATAATTCCTTCTATATTATTTTAATTTTTTAATTTCTATTATTATATCAATAAGAAAATTTAAAATAAAGTAAATTTAAGATTTTTTTCAATTTAGTTATATTTTTTGTAATTAATATATAAAAATTTATAGGAATTTTACAAAAAAATAATTGACACATTTAAATTAGAGCATATATAATAAATAGATAAATAAAAAAGGAGGGAAGATAATAGTTAAAAGGTATTAAAAATACAATATTTAATACAAGACTAAATACATAGTTAACTATTATAAGGATTTTATGTTAAAAGTATTAAAAAATTTAAAAGAATCTACTTTATTGGTATTTGTAATTTTTGTATTACTATGCATACAAGCAGCTTGTGATTTAAACTTACCAGATTTTACATCTAAAATTGTTAATACTGGTATTCAGCAAAGTGGTATAGAATATGCTGTACCAGATGTAATTACTTCTAATGATTTAGAAAATTTAATGTATTTTACTGATGAAGATAGTAAAATACTAAATAATTATGAAGCAATTGAAAAAACAGATGAAAATATAAAAAAATATCCTGAACTTAAAAATCAAGATATATATGAATTAAAAGATATTTCAAGTGAGGAAAAGACAAATTTAGAAAATGTAATGTCAAAACCACTTGCAATAATTTATCAACTTAGTAATGAACAAACAGAAAATGAAATTAAAGAAAATATCATTTCAAATATGAATACAATTAGTGTTGAAGATAACAATAATTTAGATTCTAATAATATGGTACAAATGATTAATGAATTAAGCATTATTGATTTAATAAAGCAAATGCCTGATGATCAAAGAAATATATTTATAGATAAAATAAGTTCATCTATGGGAGAGATGTCTGATTCTATAATTAAACAAGCAGCTATACAATCTGTAAAAAATGAATATGAAATTATTGGAATTGACTTAGATAGTTTGCAAAATAAATATATTTTAATAGTTGGATTACAGATGGCAGGTGTTGCATTAATTAGTATGGCATCTGCAGTAACTATAATGTTTTTATCATCAAGAGTTGCAGCAAAACTTGGAAAAACATTAAGGGAAAAACTATTTAAAAAAGTTTTGAGCTTTTCAACTGCAGAATTCAATAAGTTTTCAACCGCATCTTTAATAACTAGAAGTACAAATGATGTTCAGCAAATTCAACAGCTAATAACTATGTTATTTAGAGTATTAGTATATGCACCTATTATGGGAATTGGTGGTGTATTAAGAGTCATTAGAACTGGAACTTTAGATATGGCTTGGGTTATAGCTTTAGCTGTAATAGTTGTAATTGCAATTGTATTAGTGTTATTTATCATAGCTATGCCTAAATTTAAAAAAATGCAAAGCTTAATAGATAGATTAAATCTAGTTTCAAGAGAAATATTAACAGGTATACCAGTAATTAGAGCTTTTAATACACAAAAAAGAGAAGAAAAACGTTTTGATATGGCAAATACTAATTTAATGAAAAATAGCATATTTGTCAATAAAGCAATGAGCTTAATGATGCCAGCTATGATGTTTACTATGCAAAGTGTAATGATATTAATAATATGGGTTGGAGGACACAATGTAGACCAAGGAATTATGCAAGTTGGTGATATGATGGCATTTTTACAATACACAATGCAAATAGTAATGTCATTCCTAATGATTTCAATTATATCTATTTTATTACCTAGAGCATCAGTATCTGCTAACCGTATAAATGAGGTATTAGATACTGAGCCTCAAATAAAAGATAAACCTATAAATGAGCAATTAAAATTTGATGAAAATAAAAAAGGATTAGTTGAATTTAAAAATGTTTCATTTAGATATCCTGATGCAGATTCTGAAATACTAGAAGATATTGATTTTACAGCAGAATCAGGAAAAACAACTGCAATTATTGGTAGTACAGGAAGTGGAAAATCTACATTAGTAAATTTGATACCTAGATTTTATGATGTTACAGGTGGAGAATTACTAGTAGATGGTGTAAATATAAAAGATGTTTCTCAAAAAGAATTAAGAAGTAAAATAGGATTTGTACCACAAAAAGGTGTATTGTTTTCAGGTACAATAGAGTCAAATATTAAATATGGTAAAGATAATATAACAGATGAAGAAATGGTAAAAGCAGCATCAATTGCTCAGGCAACTGAATTTATAGAGAAAAAAGAAGAAAAATATTTATCTCCTATATCTCAAGGTGGAAATAATGTATCAGGTGGTCAAAAACAAAGATTATCCATTGCTAGAGCTTTAGCAATAGATCCTGAAATATATGTTTTTGATGATAGTTTTTCAGCACTAGATTTAAAAACAGATAAAGCATTAAGAGAAGCTTTAAATGAGCAAACTGAAAATAAAACAGTAATTATAGTTGCACAAAGAATTAGTACAATAATGAATGCTGATCAAATTATAGTTCTAGAAGAAGGCAAGATAGTTGGAAAAGGAACACATGAAGAACTTTTAAAAAATTGTGAGACATATAGACAAATAGCACTATCACAATTATCAAAAGAAGAATTAAATATACAAGAAAATGGAAAGGTAGGTGAGTAGTATGCCAGGGCCAATGGGAGGAATGAGAAGAGGATTAAATAAAGCACCTGAAAAGGCTAAAGATTTTAAAGGCACAGTAAAAAAATTATTAAAAAATTACTTATCACCATTTAAATGGCAAATAATTGCTGTTTTAATATTTGCAATAGGAAGTACAATATTTTTAATAGTTGGTCCAAAAATACTTGGTAATGCTACTACCGAGATATATAATGGACTAATTAGTAAACTTTCAGGTGGAAGCGGAATTAATTTTGAAGCAATAGCTAATATTCTAATAACACTTTTAGTATTATATGTAATAAGTATGACTTTTTCAGCAATACAAGGTTTTGTTATGACCAATATTGCACAAAAGGTAAGTTATAAGGTTCGTAATGATCTAGCTATTAAGATAAATAAATTACCTATGAGTTTCTTTGATAAAAAAACAAATGGTGAAATTTTATCTGTTATTTCAAATGATGTAGATATGCTATCACAAAACTTAAACCAAAGTGTTACACAAATAATAACTGCTATTTGCACTGTTATTGGAATTTTAATAATGATGATATCTATAAGTTGGAAGATGACTATTTTAGCAGTTTTAATACTTCCTTTAACAATTATTGTTGTTAGCATTATTGCAAAAAAATCTCAAAAATACTTCAAGGCCCAACAAGACCATCTAGGATATTTAGATGGCCAAGTAGAAGAAATATATGGTGGGCATCTAATAGTAAAAGCATTTAATAGTGAAGAAAAAGTATTAAGAGATTTTAATGAAGAAAATAATAATTTATATCACTCTGGATGGAAATCTCAATTTTTATCAGGACTAATGCATCCTATAATGAACTTTATAGGAAATATTGCATATGTTGGTGTAGCAATATTAGGAGGATATTTAGCAGCTAAAGGACAAATTACAGTTGGTAATATACAATCTTTTATTCAATACATGAGACAATTTACCCAACCAATATCTCAGATAGCTCAAATATCTGGAATGCTTCAAACAATGGTTGCTGCAGCTGAAAGAGTTTTTGAATTCTTAGAAGAAAAAGAAGAAATTCAAGAAATTGCTAATCCTAAATCTACTGAAGGTTTAAAAGGTAATGTTAAATTTGAACATGTTGTATTTGGTTATGATAAGGACAATATAATAATACATGACTTTAATGCAAATGTTCATGATGGGCAAAAAATTGCAATTGTTGGACCAACAGGTGCTGGAAAGACAACTATGGTTAAACTTCTAATGAGATTTTATGATGTAAATTCAGGTGGTATATATGTTGATGGAATAAACATTAAAGATTTTAATCGTGGAGATTTAAGAAAAATGTTTGGAATGGTTCTTCAAGATACATGGCTATTTAATGGAAGCATAAAAGATAATATTAGATATGGTAAACCAGATGCTACAGATAATGAAGTAATTGAAGCTGCAAAAGCAGCCCATGTACATCATTTTATAAAGACACTACCAAATTCATATGATATGATATTAAATGAAGAAACTTCAAATATATCTGCTGGACAAAAGCAACTTTTAACAATTGCGCGTGTTATTTTAACAAATCCTAAAATATTAATATTAGATGAAGCTACTTCAAGTATTGATACTAGAACTGAAATACAAATTCAATCTGCTATGGATAATTTAATGAAGGGTAGAACTAGTTTTATAATAGCACATAGATTATCTACTATAAAAAATGCTGATTTAATATTAGTTATGGAACATGGAGATATAGTAGAGCAAGGAAATCATGAAGAACTATTAGCAAAAAATGGAGCATATGCAAGATTATATAATTCTCAATTTGATGAGGAAGAAGAGTAAAATTCTATACTGCCAAAGTTAGATTCTATATCAATGAAAGTTCTATACACTAGGATTGAAATTTTATTTGATATACACACATAAAAAGAGTATAATAAAAATTACCGCAATTGTAAAATAAAAAGAAAGGTGGAGGAACTTTATGCGGCGCAGGTTTTATATTTCTCGTTTGATAGGAAGGAATAGTATCTTTGAGCAACAAAGCAATCTATTATTTAATTTCTTTGCGTATCACCATAGGGCATAGGAGTTCTCATGCTCTATGGTGGAATAATTTAAATTTTTAAAAAATATAGACAAAAAATAATAAATATGATATTCTATATAAGTAAAATTTGAATCATGCAGGTGTGGCGGAATTGGCAGACGCACAGGACTCAAAATCCTGCGAAGTAACATTCGTGTGGGTTCAACCCCCACCACCTGCACCAAAATTAGTTTGCACAAGTAGATAAATTTAATAGAAGAATTGCTCTGTAAGGCATATGTTTAATAGGTTACTCAATAAAGCAGAATGTATTATTTTAAAAGGTAATACATTCTTTTTTTATAATTAAAAATATTTTAAACTTTTTTACACACAATAATATCTAATAAAGTATAAAGCAAAAACAAAAGTATAAAGAGGTAGAAAAAAATGAATAACAAAAAAACTAAAAAAACAATTCTTATAATTCTATTAGTGCCTATCATATCATTAATAATCTTTACCATTTACTCAATTGCAAATAATAATAAAGAAAAAAATCCGAATTTGGAATCAAATCAAAATATAATAAATGAAATAGAAAATTTAACACAAGAAGTAAATGAAACAAATAACACACAAGTTAATGAAACAGCAAACGAAATATTAAACAATACTTCAAACAATACCATAGAAACAAATGTAATAGAAGATACAAGTCAAGATGAAAGTAATAATAGGCCGGCAGAAGAAAATCCACTAGATAGCAATGCAAATCAAGAAAATTCAGAAAGTAATAATAGTGATGTTAGTGTAAATACTGGCGAATTTGATAGCACAGTAGCATTTATAGGTGATTCAAGAACACAAGGGTTAATAATGTATAATGGTTTAAAATATGTGCAGGATTATTCATATATAGGATTGATGGTTGATACAGCGGTTACTAAAAAAATTGTAAAAACAGACAATGGTAATAAAATTACACTATTAGAAGACATGAAAAACAAAAACATAAAAAAAGTATATATCATGCTAGGAGTAAATGAACTAGGATGGTCATATCCACAAGTATTTAAAACAAAATATGGGGAACTGATAAATGAAATAAGAAAAGTAAAGCCAAACTGCCAAATATATTTGCAATCTATAATACCTGTTACTAAGAGTAAAAGCAATTCAGATAGCATATACAACAATATCAACATTGCAAAATTTAATGAATACATTAAACAAGTTGCAAATGAAAAAGGAGTTCATTATTTAGATGTTAAATCTGTATTAGTGGACAGTGAAGGAAATTTGCCAGAAAATGCAAGCACGGATGGAATACATGTAGGAAAAACATATTGTCAAAAGTGGCTTAAATATTTAGAAGATAATTCATAAAATGAAATAAATATATTGACTAAAGGAGGAAAGTATATATAATATATACGGAATTAATATGAAAAAATATATAGGAATAATAGTAATCATAGCAATATTTGCAACTTTAATAGTTTGTACAATAGTGAGAAAAAATGTAAATAGTGATATACAAATAAATATAAATGAACTGGCAGATAGAATAGTAAGTAGCAGTAGTTTTGAAGATGAATTAGCAAAGATAGATAATGAGCTAGCAATAAATCTATACAATTTTGAACAAGAAACTATAGAAGAAATAGTTGCATACCAAGGAAGCGGTGCGTCTAGTGAGGAAATACTTATATTAAAAGTAAAAGATGCAAATGATTTGAACAATGAAACAGAAAAAATTGAAGCAAGATTAAAAGAAAGAGAAGAAGCTTTTGCGAGTTATTTACCAAAAGAAGTAAGCAAAATTCAAAATCATATTTTAGAGCAAAAGGGAAACTATATAATTTTATGTATATGCAATGATTACAATACCGTAAATAAAGTAATAAACGATTATCTAGGATAGGAGCACAAATAAATGTCAACACTAGCTCAAGAAATACTAATTGAATATATAAAAGAAAATCAAGATAAATTATACAAAGTGGCTTATACATATACTAAAGACAGAGAGTTGTCATTGGATGTTGTTCAAGAATCAATTACAAAAGCGTTAGAACATATAAGCTCATTAAAACACGAAGAATATGTAAAAACATGGTTTTATAGAATACTTATTAACGAATCAATAAAATCTTCAAGAAAAAACAAAAAGCTGGAAGAATACGAATTACTAGATAATATAGCAACAGATAAAAAGTATGATGAGGAATTAATTGAAAGCCTTGATATATACAAAAATATACAAAAGCTAAATGAAAAATTAAAAACTGTTATAATACTTAGATTTTTTGAAAATTTAAAAATTGAAGAAATTGCATATATTACAAAAACAAATGTAAGCACTGTAAAATCTAGGCTTTATAAGGGGATGGAAGAATTAAAAAAGAGTTTAGAAAGGAGTGATTATATATGAGTATATTTGAAAAAGCCAAAATGGCATATGACTCAATAGAAGTTCCGCAAGAATTAGAATATACTGTTAATAGAGCAATTCGAGATAGCAATGTGGTTCAAAAGAGAAACGCAGTTAAGCAAAATAGAGTAATTAAGAGTAATAAAGTATTCAAAAATGCAACTAGAGCTAATAGACCTTTGATAGTTTTTAGAAGTTTTACCTTGACGCTTATTGCTACATTTGCCTTATTTGTAATATTACTAAATACAAATGAAAGTTTTGCAAAAGCAATGCAAGACATCCCAGCAATAGCAGGAATAGCAAAAGTGTTTACTGTTAGAGAATATAAAGAAGAAAATGAGACAGATTTAATAGATGTTAAAGTTCCTGCTATACAAAATACAGGAAATTCAGATTTGGAAAATAGAATAAATTATGAGATTTCTTCAAAAATAAATGATGTTATTGAAGAAGCAAGAACTAGAGCAGAGGAATATAAAAATGCAGTACTTGCAACAGGTGGAACAATGGATGACTATATTCCTACAAGAATAAACATTGATTATAAAATAACATATCAAGACGATAATTTCATATCTTTTGTAATAACAAAGAGTGAAAGTCAAGCTTCAGCATACCAAGAACAATATTTTTACAATATAGATATTCAAAATGGAAAAGAATTAAATTTGAAAGATGTTTTAGGCGCAGATTATAAGCAAATAGTAGATGAAAGCGTTGAAAAGCAAATAAAAGAAAGAATGGAAAATGATGAAAACAGTTCATATTTTACAAAAGAAGAAGGCGGATTTTCAGGTATTAAAGATGAATATCAAGACTTTTATATAAACGAAAACAAAAAAGCAGTAATTGTTTTCCAAAAGTACGAAATTGCACCTGGATATATGGAAATTCAGAACTTTGAAATTCCTAATGATTTAATTATTTAAATATAAAATAATAATTGCTTTTAGATTAGAAAATTAAAATATTAATTGTTTTTTGATTTAAAAATTAAAATTTAATATTTAAAAAGCTTAAGGTTTATGGATAACCCAAAATCCAAATATAACAAGGAGAAATTACATACAAAAGAAATGGTTTTTAGTAGCATAGTATTTTTATATATTTTTCTACCATTAATGCTTTTAATATATTTTATAGTACCAAAAAAATTCAAAAATCTAGTAATGATAATAGCAAGTTTCATATTCTTTGCATGGGGAGAAATTAGATATATTCCTATTATGCTACTTCTTGCTGTAATGGACTATTGGTGCGGAAATAAAATCAATCAAAATTGGGAAAACAAAAAGGCTAAAAGAAAATATTTAATGATTGATATAACTGTAAATTTACTGATTTTGTTTTTCTTCAAATACGCAGATTTTATTATATCAAGTATTAATGGATTGTTTAGAATAAATATTCCACTACTTAATATACCTCTACCAATTGGTGTATCGTTTAATACATTCCAGTCATTATCATATATTATAGATGTATATAGAGGAACAGTAAAATGTGAAAAAAGTTTTTACAACTATTTAACATACACAACATTGTTCCCTCAAATAATAGCTGGACCAATTGTAAGGTATGAAACAGTAGATGAAGAATTAGTAGATAAAAAAATCAGTATGGACAACTTCTCGTGCGGGATGAGAAGATTTATAGTTGGACTTGGAAAAAAAGTATTAATAGCTAATAATGTAGGGGTTTTGTGGAACGTTATTGAAAACGGAAATTTTAATGAGATGAGCAGCGTTCTAGCATGGCTTGGAATAATCTCATTTGCTTTACAAATATATTTTGATTTTAGTGGGTACTCAGATATGGCAATAGGACTTGCTAAAATCTTTGGTATGGATTTTGATGAGAACTTTAATTATCCATATATAAGTAAAACTATTACAGAATTTTGGAGAAGATGGCATATAACTTTAAGCAGTTGGTTTAGAGATTACATCTATATACCACTTGGAGGAAATAGAAAAGGTTTAGCTAAACAAATTAGAAATATTCTAATAGTTTGGGCACTTACACGGTGCTTGGCATGGAGCTTCATGGAACTTTGTTTTGTGGGGATTGTACTTTGGAATAATACTAATTATAGAAAAATTATTTCTGCTTAAAATAATAGCTAAATCACAAGAAGAGATTTCAAAATTGGAAAAAAATAATAAAGCTCTAGGAAAAATTTTAAGCATTATTTTGAGTACAATTTCTCACATATATGCTATGTTTTTAGTTTTAATAAGTTGGGCTATATTTGCATTTGAAGACTTAAGCAAAGTAGGAGTGTACTTAAGTTCAATGTTCGGATTGAACAATGTAAGCTTTGTCAATTTAGAAGCAATATATTACTTGCAAAATTATTTTATCATAATTATTGTTGGAATAATTTGTTCAATACCACTTAAAAATATTGCTATAAAAATAGTTGAAAAGATAAAGAAGATTAAAGCCGAAAAAACTAATGACACAGCAAATATAGCAACAGTAGTAAATAGCGAAGAAGAAATAAAGAAAAATAAATGGACAGGTGTAATTACTGGAGTTTTATGTGTTGGTATTTTAATTATTAGTACAGCAAGCTTAGTAAATAATAGCTTCAATCCATTTTTGTATTTTAGATTTTAAAACTATGAAAAACAATCTTAAAATTTAGTAAAAGGCTTTTTGCAAAAAGCCATAAAATAATTTTAATAAAGGATAAAAAATGAAAAATAAGATATTCTTTCTAATATTTGTAACAGTATGGGTAATCATAGTAATACTAAATTTTGTATTACCAAAAAGTGATTTTTCAGAACAAGAAAATAGAATGTATGCTACAATACCAAGATTTTCATTTAAAAGTTTTGTAAATGGAGAATATTTGGATGGTGTTAACGACTATGTAAATGACCACTTTGCTTTTAGAGATACATTCCTAAAAATAAACTCTTGGTGGGAAATAAATATACTTGGTAAAAAAGAAATTAATGACGTATATGTAGGAAAAGACTCATATTTATTTGAAAAATTTGAATTTGGTGAAGAGGAAGAAGTAACATTAAATAGTAATACTAAAATAATATCTGAATTTGCACAAAAAATGAATGAGCAAAATATAAAAACATATTTTATACTTGTGCCTAATTCAATTTATATAAATAGCAACAAATTGCCAGAAAATGTGGAAGCTCCAAATCAAAAAAAAATAATTAACATTGCATATAGCAATACGAAAAATACAGTTAATGTAGATGTAGAAAAATCTTTATTAAATGAAAATAAAAATCAGCAATTGTACTTTAAAACAGACCATCATATGAATAGTGATGGGGCATATGTGGTATATAAAGAATTTTGCAAATCTGCAAATATAGAAACAGTGCAAATAACTGATTTTAATAAAGTAAAAGTAACAAGTGATTTCTTAGGAACTTTTGATTCAAAAGCACAAATATGGAATCAAGTACCAGATGAAATCTATGTATATCAAAATGAAAACAATATGAATATAAAAGAAGCAATTTATGATACTCAAAACACACAAAGTATATTTAATGAAGAATTTTTATTAACCAAAGACAAATATTCATATTTTCTAAATGGAAATAACAGTAGAGCGATTATAAAAACGAATGTGAATAATGATAGAAAATTATTAGTAATAAAAGATTCGTATGCACATATAATGTCACAATTTTTATGCCAAAATTATTCAGAAATTCATTTTTTAGACCCAAGATATACAGCGTTTGATTATGAACAATATGCAAAGGAAAATGGAATTACAGATGTATTATTTTTATATAATGTGTCAAATTTTGTGGAAGATAATAATTTGAGGAAAATTAATTGAAATTGCAAAATTAAATATTGAATTTCCCCACAAGAACGTTCCTTTTTATTTTTTTGAATAATACATTTTAAAAAATTTTCACCTTTAAATTACAAAATTGTCAAAAATTAAAATCACAAATTGCGAAATTTGTAAATAAAAGAAATAAAAAAGGAAAAAATAAAAAATGAAAAGTCATATTGTTACTTAAAATTTTTATAATGAAAAGTCGCATTTGACTAAAATTTTATTAGGAGGTGAAAATTTATGAAAAATTCAATCAAAATAACAGCTATTTTTGCTGCAATACTTGCAATATTATTTATAGTACCAAATGCAAGTAAAGCTACAACAAGAGAAGTTACAGATGAAAGTACTTTAATAAGTGAAATAAATACTGCAAACCCAGGAGACACTATATCTATAAAAAACAACATTACAATAACACAACCAATAGTAATAGCAAAAGAACTTATTATTGAAGGAAATGGGTATACATTAACTGGTAGCGAAGGATGGACATCTACATCAGGAAACCAAACAATGTTTACAGCTCAATTATCTGATGCAAAATTAACTTTAAGAAATATCAACTTAGTCAGAGGACCTAAATATGGTGTGCAATCATATGATGGTGCTACTGTAATACTTGACAATGTTAATATAACAGACTTCAAATATGGTGGTGTACTAGTTAATGGTGGTAAACTAGAAATAAGAGATTTACACTTAGGACGTAATGGTACAGGTGCAAACAATGGTATAGAAATAGATAAAGGAGCAGCTGCTACAAATAATCCTACACTTGTAATGAATGGTGTATTAAAAAGTGATGTAACAGAAAACGTAGTCAGAGTAGCAAGTAATGGTAATTTAACAAACTTTACAATAGAAAATGCAGAAGGTACAACAAACAAAGTATTTGTTACTGGTAACGCAGTAGTTTTAACTGATGAATACAATAATGTTATTACAGAAACAGAATTACCAGATACAGTAACTCCAAATGTTGACAAAGAAAAAGTATTTGTAACAATAGCATATAGTGATAAAACATTAAGAATAGTTGTTAATAAAGACGAAAAAATTACTGCAGATTTAATAGCTTCTCACATTGTATTAGATGAAAATCACAAAATAGATGGATATTTTACAGACGAGAGCTATAAAACAGAATTTGACTTCAATCAAGCTATAACAACTGAAACAGCAATATATGTAAAAATATCTGAAATACCAGTTGAAGAACCTGCTCCAGAAGAGCCAGAAGAAATGCCGGAAGAAGAAAAAGACGAAACACCAAAAACAGGTGTAAACAGTTATTTAGGATTGGCAACATTTATAATTGCTATGGCAGTTGCTGGAATCATTTATACAAAAAAACAATAATCAAGGCATAAATAGATAAATATGTACTACTAAATGTAGATAAGATAAAGTAAAAATGTGCTTAAAATTAAAAAATGTGCAGTAATCTTCCGGCAGTATTTTGTGCTGGGAGATTATTTTAAATAAAAGTAAATTAAAATTCATATATAAAGACGTCTTAAAAATTTATAATATAAATAGGAAATTTAATTACATAGGCAATTGATATTAGAGAGGTACAGAAGTGGCAAAACATTTTAAAAGTAATAATAAAAAAATAGCATATTTTATTTTTACAATATTAATAATCTTATCAGTAACATATGTAATTTATTTAATTGTATTAAAAATGGAAGCTAGGAAAGAAAGTAATCTGCTAAATTCAGTGAAAATCGAAAATATCCACAATGAAATAACTGTGGACATTACAAATGAAGCAAGCGATGAAACGGCTGAGACACAAGTAACTGAGAGAATGTTAAAGGTAAGAGAACTACAAAAAGAAAATGCAAATATAGTAGGGTGGATAGAGATTGAAGGAACACGAATAAATTATCCAGTACTCCAAGGAGAAGATAATGAATATTACCTAGACCATAATTATAAAGGCGAAAAAACAGCAAATGGGTCAATATTTTTAAACAAAGATTATGATTGGAATTTACCAAGTACAAATATGCTTATATATGGGCATAATATGAAAAATGGTGAAATGTTTACAGATTTAATAAAATACCAAAATGAAAATTATTATAAATCTCATCCAATAATACGATTTACAACAGCAAGTGAAGATTCAAAATATGAAATATTTTCAGTATTTAAATCAAGAGTATATTATAAATCAGAAACAAATGTGTTTAGATATTATAACTTTATAAATGCAAATGACGAAGCGGAATATAATGAATTTGTAGAAAAGGCTAAATTGTCATCTATTTATGATACTGGAATTACAGCAAGTTATGGAGATGACTTGATTACACTTATTACTTGCTCTTACCATGTAGATGATGGGAGATTTGTAGTTATAGGAAAAAAGCTCTAGATTAAAAATTTTCAACAACTTATTTTTTCAATTTAGGACCGTCCCCAATTGAAAATTCACATAAAAATACTTGAAAAAACATACAAAATATAGTATTCTAAAAACTAGAGAGGTGAACAAAAGTGAAACAAAAATTTTTAAAAGATTTAGGAATAGATTTAGATGGAACGACAGATGAGTTATTACAGCAATTTGATTTAAATGGATTTATGGATGAAATATCAGATAATAGATTAAAAGAAGAAAATGAAAAAGTAGAAGAGCTAAAAGATGAAATAAGTAAAAAAGAAAATGAAGAAAAATAAATTTTTAATACTAAAAGAAAGGGCGTGAGAAAATGCAAAGAGAGATTACATTAAAAGATTTTGAGAAAACAGTAAATTCAGTTGATGATATTGAACCTTTAATATTAAAAAGAGAAAATAAAAAAGATTTATTAGTAATGAGTTTAGAACAATATCAAAAAGAAATGTTTTTAAATACATTAGAAAAAAGCAAAGAAGATTATAATGAAGGTAAAGTTTATAGTGCTAGAACTATTTTTAAAGGATTAAAGGAAAAATATGGATATTAATAATCATGAAATTGTATTTACTGAAGTAGCAAAGGAAGAAATTGAAGGGATATATAAATATATATCAGAAAATTTACAGAGTAATATATGGCAAAACAGACTACTTAAATTTAATTGAAGAATAGGAAGCAGTATAAAATGAAAAATATATGCTTAAATTAATGGAAGAGGTCGGAGAACTTGCAGAGGTAATAAGAAAAAATAAGAGAATGCATAAAGGTGAATCAATAAAAGGAACAATTGAAGAAGAACTACAAGACGTATTATATTACGTAGTATGCTTAGCTAATATAAATGATATAGATTTGCAGGAATGCATATATTTAAAAGAAAGATTAAATTGCAAAAAATATAATAGAAAAAATATGTTTGAAGAATAACTAGAAGAAAAAATAAAAATGGTTAATAGTAAAAATAGTAAATTTATTAAAGAAAGAGAAATAAGCAATGGGGAAAGTCATAAAAATAAGAGAAGTTGGAGACCCAATTCTTTTACAAATATGTGAAGAAGTAGATACTAAATTTATTAATCAAGAAGTATTAGATACAATCGATGATTTAAAAGAAACATTGAACTATGGTACAGGACTAGGAATTTCAGCTCCTCAAATTGGTATAAATAAAAGAATTGACTAATTTTAAAAAAAGTATTATAATTATATATACCGCAAATTGAAAAAGCTTTGCAAAAAGGGAGGAATCCAAATGAAGCGGCAGTATTTTAAAAAGGTCTCAAATCCCAATAGAAGAATTATTGAGGTAACAGGAGATTTGTTTCCGATTGATGTCGTGGTTTCTGACACAACTTCAGACAAAAAGGTGACTTTTGAAGTAAAGGCATCTGAGCAGATGAAACGTGAAAATTTCCTGTTCGAAGAACGGGATGATGAAATCTATCTGACTTTAATCGGAAGCGCCAATAAGAGTGGGGTGGTGAAAACATTTATTCCTCAGAACAATGACTTTATTGTATGCTCCGGTACGACAACGCTCTTCTACCGGGCGAGCAAAAAGGAGCTTGCGGTAAGATTTTGGAAGGGCGGAAGAAGCGAAACCAAAACCGTTCTTGGCAGGGTGCATAAATTGCACTTGGATAATTCTGTGAAAGTTTCCTTCTTCGACAGGAAGAATATAACCATCAAACTCTAAACCAATAGCAAAGCAGGCTTTAGGCACATTGAGATTTCTCAGTGTGCCTATAAGCAATTTTTTAGGATAATTCTATAGACAATATTAAAATTATATGATAATTGGTGTTAGAATAGATATAAATATTGCTAAATAAAATTTCTTATGATAAAATTAATTTATCGTAAGATTATTTTTTATGAAAGGAACATTATGGATAAAGATATTGAAAGATTTTTGTTAGCAAAAACTATTTTGGGATATAATGCTTTATTAGAAACTTCAAAAAATTCTGATGGCTCTATTAACCAAACAAAATTAGATGAATTAATAAAAGAAAAATATAACTATATTAGACGGACAGTTTATGAATAAAACAGTAAATGATGCAAATTCAGCTCAAAAGAAAAATAGGGACATTCAAGAATTAGATTATTTATATTCATTAATAAAAGATGAAAAGAGTAGAAAAGAAAATGATACTATAGCAAAGCAAGATGAATATGCTAAAAAATTACCAATAGATTGTAATGATGATGATTTTGGAATAATTAAGTCAGTAAAATCAACTCCTACTAAGGAGGAGTGGTATGATTTTACTGTTTCTCCAGAAGGAGAAAATAGGAAAAGTGTTTTAGTTATACCTAAAAGAAATTATCAATATGTAACACAACTCGGTATTAATGCATATTTAAATGAGTATGAAATAATAAAGACAATTGATGGAATGGAAATGCATTTTGTAACTATGACTAATACAAACTTTAGTGAAGTAAAAAGATTATTACATTTAGATAGAGAATTAATTAAAGAGGAACAGGATTACTTAAAATTATTTTACAATCAAATGTCAGATATTCATTTAAGAACATGCAAATCAAAGTTTAGTGGATATATAGGAACTGTAGAAAGAAATTCCAATACACCTTCATTTGAAATGGATTATGAAGATTTTGCAGCTACAAAATATATTAGGCAAAGAGAAAAAGAAGACAATGAAAGATAAAATATTTGGTACTTTGTATTTATTGCAAAGGGCCTTTTTATTTTAATTTGCAATAATTTTTATAACAAAATTTTTATTAATTGTTTCTTAAATGAAAATAATATAAAAGCTATTGACAAATGTAAAAAAATAAATTAAAATGTTAGACAAAACTAACAAAACAAAATTTTAAGAAAGGAGTGTATGATATTTCATACAAAATTAAAATGCTAGAATTAAAACATATTAAATTTGAAAGAGATAATAAAAAAATATTAGATGATATTAATTTAAAAATAGATACATGTAAATTTATTGCAATAACAGGGCAAAATGGTTCTGGTAAGTCCACACTTGCAAAAATTATAATGGGAATAGAAAAGCCTGATTCAGGAGAAATCTTTTTTGAAGGAAAAGATATTACAAATACTTCGATTTATGAAAGAGCAAGAATGGGTATTGGATTTGCATTTCAACAACCAGTTAAATTTAAAGGAATTACAGTACTTGATTTAATAAGATTATCTGCAAACAAGGATATGAATAAAAAAGAAGCTTGTGAAGTTTTATCTACTGTTGGACTTTGTGCAAAAGAATACATAGATAGGGAAGTTAATGATTCTTTATCTGGTGGAGAGCTTAAAAGAATTGAAATAGCATTACTTGCTGTAAGAAATTCAAAACTATGTATATTTGATGAGCCAGAAGCAGGAATAGACTTATGGAGTTTTCAAAATTTAATTGATGTATTTAAACATATACAGGAAAAGACAAAAGGAACAACATTAATTATTTCACATCAAGAAAGAATTCTAAAAATTGCTGATGAAATAATTTTGATGAAAAATGGAAAAATAATTTCAGAGGGAAAACCAAATGATGTCTTAAATGAAATGAATATTGGACATAAATGTTGTGTGATGAATAAAGGCTTTAATGAAAAGTGTAATAATGATTAGATTAAGTTATAGGTTCGTAAAACCTAAATATAGTAAAGGAGAATATAAAATTAATAAATGAATAATATAGAAGAAAACTTATTAGAAACAATATCTGGCAGTGATATTAGAACTGGGGCATATAATATAAGAGAAAATGGAAAAGGTGTTGAAAGAAAAATTACAGATAATGTAAATATAGTATCAAAAGAAGATGGTACAGGAATTAATATATATGTAAAAGAAAATACAAAATTTGAAATTGTTCACATTCCGGTTATTATAACTCAAAGTGGACTTAAAGATGTTGTATATAACGATTTTTATATAGGAAAAAATGCAAATGTTATAATAATTGCAGGTTGTGGAATTCATAATGATGAGCATAATGATACACAACATGATGGAATTCATAGATTTTTCTTAGAAGAAGGTGCAAAAGTTAAATACTATGAAAAACATTATGGTGAAGGTAGTGGAGATGGAAAAAGAATTTTAAATCCAGTAACTGAAGTTGAATTAAAAGAAGGTGCTTCTCTAGAAATGGAAAGCATACAAATAAGAGGAGTTGATTCAACTATAAGAGAAACAAGAGGAAAAGTATATAAAAACGCAAATTTGGTAGTAACAGAAAAAATACTAACAGCAGGAAATCAAAATGCAACTTCAATCTTTGATGTTGAACTTAATGATAAAGGTGCAAGTGCAAAAGTTACTTCTCGTTCAGTTGCAACAGAACATTCAAAACAAGAATTTAAATCAAAAGTAGTTGGAAATTCAGAATGTTTTGGACATGTTGAATGTGATGCAATAATAAAAGATAATGCAAGAGTAATTTCAACACCTGAAATAGTTGCAAATAATGTTGATGCAAATTTAATACATGAAGCTGCAATTGGAAAGATTGCTGGTGATCAATTAATTAAATTAATGACATTAGGATTAACTGAAAAAGAGGCAGAAGAAAAAATAATAGAAGGATTTTTAAAATAGAATTTATTAGAAAATTTATAAGAATTAATCAAATAAACCATTTAATTTACATAAACTATAATATAGGAATGTAAGTTAAATGGTTTTATTATATTAAATAAAAGGTAGGAAAGGATAATGATTAATTCATATAAAAAAGATTTTCAAATATTAGAGAAAAATAATATTGTATATTTAGATAGTGCAGCTACTACTCAAAAGCCTATACAAGTTATAAATGCAATTGAAAGCTTTTATAAAAATTCAAATGCAAATCCTCATAGAGGAGCATATAAGTTAAGTTTAGATGCAACTAATGTTTATGATATGTCTAGAAAAAAAGTCGCAAAATTTATAAATGTAAAAAATGAAAAACAAATAATATTTACTAGAAATGCAACAGAAAGCTTAAATATGATTGCATATTGTTATGCATTAGAAAATATAAAAAAGGGAGATAAAATTGTAATTTCAATAATGGAACATCATTCAAACTTAGTGCCTTGGCAATATGTATCAAAAAAAACAGGTTCTAAATTAGAATATATGTATATAAATGAATTAGGAGAATTAACTGATGAAGAAATTGATAAAAAAATAGTAAGAGGTATAAAAATAGTTGGAATAACCCATGTATCTAATGTTTTAGGAACAATAAATCCAATAGAGAAGATAATAAAAAAGGCTCATAGCGTAGGTGCAATAGTTATTGTGGATAGCTCTCAAAGTGTTCCACATATGAAAATAGATGTTCAGAAGTTAGATGCAGATTTTTTAGTATTTTCAGGACATAAAATGCTTGCTCCTCTTGGAATAGGAGTATTATATGGTAAAGATGAGTTATTAAATAATATGAAACCATTTTTGTATGGTGGAGATATGATTGAATATGTTTATGAACAAGATGCAACCTTTGCTGATTTACCTGCAAAATTTGAAGCTGGGACACAAAATGTTGAAGGAGCAGTTGGCTTAGCTTCTGCAATAGATTATCTTGAAAATATTGGAATGGACAATGTAGAAAAAATTGAAAGAGAATTAACAAAATATGCTTTAGACGAATTACAAAAATTAGCTTTTGTTACTGTTTACGGTACAAATAATTTAGAAAAACATGGAGGCGTTATATCTTTTAATGTAAATGGAGTACATCCTCATGATGTAGCAAGCATTTTAGATAGTGAAAATGTATGTATTAGATCTGGAAATCATTGTGCTCAACCACTTCTAAGATATATGGGACTTGATTCAACATGTAGGGCTAGCGTTTATATTTATAATACTAAAGAAGATGTAGATAAACTAATAGATGCATTATATAAAACAAAAAGAATGTTTGCAAAATGGATTAGGTAATTTAGATTTTGGTTTATAGGTAGCCTAAAACCTAAATATTAGTAAAGGACTAAAATATAATGGATGACTTAGAATCAATATATACAGATATAATAATGGAAAATAGTATTAAAACTCATAATAAATATAAATTAATTGATAAGGACAAAGAGGAACATGGACATAATCCAAGTTGTGGTGATGATATTACTCTTCAAGTAAAATTTGATGGAGAACTAATAAGAAAAATTTCTTATGTAGGTTATGGTTGTGTTATATCCATTGCTTCAACAAATATTATGATAGATTTATTAAAAGGCAAAACTAAGAAAGAAGCAACTGAAATAATAGATATTTTTCTTAAAATGGTAAATGGAGATAAAATAGAAGATGATGAATTAGATAAAATAGGAGATGCAAAAGCATTAAAAAATATATCAAAGATTCCAGCAAGAGTAAAATGTGCTACTTTAGCATGGGATACAATGAAAAGGGTAGTAGAAGAATAATGATAAAAATGTAAGAGATTATTATTTTTTATGCGAGAAAGGAGCTAAGCCTATTCAGACTTAACTCCTCTCCCGTAAAGAAAATCAGATACTACTTTCCAGCTCACGAACTTGAACTTGTCTATATTTGGGATGTACTCCCATTTCAGTGCCAAATTCAAAGAAATTTTCTTCACTTGCCTTTTGATAATTGACAGGAATGCAATCGCAAATATTCCAGTTCTCTGGGATAATAGGCATGTACCCATTTTTTTGAAGTTTTGCCTCATGATGGTTGTCAGAATTGTAAACAGAAATAACCCCGTCTTCATAATCTACATAACGAATAATCCGTGTTTGAAGAGTTTTTGTGTTTAAAACCATCTGACCTTCCTCGAAGTATGGATATATACTCATTATGATTTTGTCTTTATACTTACGCTGGGTTTGGCGATCAATTTGCAGATTTTGAATCATCGCTGCCAAAGATTCTTCACCATCGCAAATTTCAGTCAAGTCACAAAGGTCTTCTCTGTCACAGACACCTTTTTTCACCAATTGTTCTGATTTCTTCCTCCGATAAAATACAATATACTTCATATTGTACTCCCTTTAAATTCTACTCTAAATGTAGTAATAGGTGACTAAGCTATTATTTTCTACATTTACCATGTTTTTCGCCTTGGCTTGTTTTTACATGGAAACAAAAAGCGTACATATTTATATTATATCATACTTTACATAAAATTACAACTTCTATTCATTTATAAAACCTACAATCAATTTATTGTGTATTATGCGATTGGATATTGTTATTTTTATAAATTTATATATTAAAAATAAGAACTAAAAAACATTTATAGTTTGAAATCAATTAGAATTTGGAGCCACCAGCGAGAATCGAACTCGCGACCTACAGGTTACGAATCTGTTGCTCTACCAACTGAGCTATAGTGGCATAAAACAAATATATTATAGTATATAACATTTTTGAAATCAAGTTTTTTGGACAATAAAATAAAAATCCCTTAGATTTAGAAAAATATGCATATATTTTATTTTTCCTTATACTATACAATATAAACATACTAAAAAATGCACAATAAATATATTAAAATTTGCACAACAAAATTACTAAAAAATGCACAATGATATTGAAAGTTTTTATAAAATAGGATAATATAAATGTATAAAAACGTTAATTGAATAAGAAAAAGCTGAAAATAAATTTAAAAAAATTTATTATTGCGTAAAAGAAGTCTTATTAAAATATGAGATGATAAATAAAACTTATCTTTGAGATTAAAAATTGTATCATTTAATAGAATACTTTATTGCATATAAATTAGTAATAGATATTAATTATAGAGAAACAGTTGATTTTAAAAAAATTAAATTACTATGTCTGTACATATCTTTTAGAGAGAATACAATATATGTATGAAAATCAAATGGATTAAAATTTGATTTATAATGCATTGCCATAATATTTTTTGTAATTTTGTAAGCAAGTGTTTCTTGATTAGAAGTCTAATAGAAAAATATAATGAATAGTATATAAAACAATAATAATTTATACAAGAAAATTCAAGGGGGATAAATCATGAATAAAATTAAATGGGGATTTATAGGATGTGGAAAAGTGGTAGAAAAGAAAAGTGGTCCAGCTTTTAATACTGCTAATAATAGTTCAATTTATGCTGTAATGAGAAGAAATTTAGATAATGCAAAAGTTTCAGCTGAAAAATTGGGTGCAGAGAAATGGTACGATAATGTTGATGATTTACTTAATGATAAAAAAGTAAATGCTGTATATATTGCAACACCACCAGGTTTGCATTTAGAACAAGCAATAAAATGTTGCAAAGCTAAAAAAGCTACATATATAGAAAAGCCTTTTGCTAGAAATTATAAAGAGGCTGTAGAAATAACTGAAATGTTTGAAAAAACAGGAGTTCCACTATATATTGCTCATTATAGACGAGCATTACCAAAGTTTTTGAAAATTAAACAATTACTAGAGGAGGGCATAATAGGAAAAATATGTGAAGTTGATTTTAGACTTAACAGAAAATATAAAAAAGAAGAAATTTTAAATAGTTGGCTATATAATACTGAAATTTCAGGTGGAGGAAAGTTCTATGACATAGCACCTCATTCTATTGATATAATGGTGTATTTATTTGGAAATTTTACAAAAATAAATGGAATAGCTACTAATCATAACAAAGAATATAAAGTAGAAGATGTAGTTGTAATGTCTTTTGAAACAGAAAAAGGAATAATTGGAACAGCAAACTTTAACTCAATTGCTTTTGATAAAAAAGATAGAATCTTAATTTATGGAACAAAAGGAATAATGGAATTTTCAATGCATGGAAATGATGATATAACAATAAAAAATGAAAATGGAGAAGAAAAATTACATTTTGATAATCCAGACATTATACAGGAAAATATGGTCCATGAAGTAGTAGATTCATTAATTACTGGAAAGCATCTTAATACTTGCTCAGGAAGGGAAGCACTTGAGACATACAGAATAATTGACGAAGTACTAAAAGATTATTACCATGGAAGAGAAGACAATTTTTGGAAAAGAGAAAAGACTTGGAATTAAAAAAGAAGCTAATTGGAATTTAACCAGTTAGCTTTTTTATTGAAAAAACAAATTATATTATTCGGAAAATAAAACTTCTCTTAAATCAAAATAATTATCTCTAAGTTCACAAACTATATCAAATATATTTCTAATGCTATCTATTTCTTTCTTATTTTCTTCACATAAAAAGCAATTAGTGTATACAATATCATGTTTATCTTTATCAACCATTCTTAAATCACTTATTTGATCACCTAATAAAAGAACTTTTTTCCTATTTTCTAATTTGTCTTTTATCTTATCTGGGAGAGAGACCTCATTTTTGTTTAAGCTGTGTATTATATTTTTATCTACTCCAACAGCTATACCATTTTTAAATATTATTTTATTACTACTTACATAAATATTATCATAATAACAGTTATTTAAATGTAAAAAAGTCTCAATAAAATTGCCAATACCAGCACTAATAATTATTAATGGAATATTATTTTCATATAAAAATTTTATAAATTTTTTAGCACCAGTTCTAAATTCCATTATTCTTAAATCAGTAGCAGCATTTTTAAAAATCTCTTCAGTAATCTTATATTTAACAAAAAGACTTATATGTTTTTCATACCATTCTTTCATTTTAGAAGATTTATATTCATAATCTAGTGATTCATCAATTTCAATAGGTCTATAGTAATTATAAAATTCTTGTCTTTCTTTTTTATATTCTTTAGGAACAAGTGGACTTTCAGATAAAATTGACCAAGATGTTTTACTACTTCCATTAGTTATTGTTCTATCAAAATCTGCTACAACATATAAATTAGCCAAATCCTTAATAGGTAAATATTTTTTTATTTCATCTTTAATAATCATACTAACCTCGCTCATTACGTATTTTAATAATTATAAAACCAATATAATAAAAAGTAAACATTAAATTAATGATTTCACAATTTTTCTAGTCCAAATACTATTATTTGTGGTAAAATGTTGAAATATTTATAACCTTGAAATATAATTATTAAAAAATAAATTATACTATATGAGGAGAAATGTTTATGAATATAAATATTAATAAAGTAAAGATTATAGTTACTGTGCCACCTGAAAATGTAGATGATGTAAGAGAGGCAATGTGTAGTGCTGGAGCAGGAATAATAGGAAATTATACAAATTGCTCTATGAGTACAAAGTGCCAAGGAACATTTAAACCAAATGATGAAGCTAATCCATATATTGGAGAGATAAATAAAATGGAATTTGTAGAAGAAGTAAAATTGGAAATGGTATGTGATATAAAAAATGTAAAAAAAGTAATTTCAAGCTTAAGAAAAGTTCATCCATACGAAGAACCAGGTATAGATATTATTCCTTTATTAGATGAAGCAAGTTTTAAATAAAAAAAGGAGAAATATAATGACATTAAAAGAGCAAATCAAAAATTATGTACCTTTTGATGAGCAAGAAGAAAAAGATAAAGTACAATTTTTAAAATTTATAGATACATTTGATAATGTATTAACAAGAGAAAATATATTTGGTCACATTACTTCATCAGCATTTGTTGTTAATAAGGAAAGAACAAAAATGCTCGTTGTATATCATATTATTGATGATGGATGGATTTATCCTGGTGGACATGCTGATGGTGAAGAAGACTTATTATCTGTTGCTTTAAGAGAAGTAGAAGAAGAAACAGGGTTAAAGCCAAAAGTTTTAGATAATTCAATATTTTCAATTCAATCAGGACCCGTAATAGGGCATATTAAAAGAGGAAAATATGTATCAGCTCATATTCATTATGATGTTATATATTTAATGGAAGCAGATGATAAAATCCCACTAAAATATAAGAAAGATGAATCAAAAGGAGCAAAATGGATTCCTTTTGAAAATGCAATGGATAAAAGTGTTTGTGCTTATGCAAGACCAATACATAAAAAATTAATAACTAAATTAAAGAAAATAGAATTAAAGGAAATAGAATTAAAGTAAAGGAGTATTTAAATGAATTGTTTAAATAAAACAAAAGTAAAAAAATTATTAATAAAAGTATTTGATATATTGCTAATAATAATTTTTATAAATATTTTATTAAGCAATAATGTAAGAGCTTCAAGCGGGCCAATAATTCCAACTGTTCCATATAAAGAAGTAGAAACTTACACAATTGAATATTATAGAGCAGTATACGTTGCTGTAGGTCTTTTTTATTTTGCTATTAATTTGATTGTAGTAAATCTAATTTCTATAATATATAAAAAAAGAAAAGGTAATAAAATTAGAAAAACAAATAAATATATAATAATTATTTCTTTAATATTAATTGTAACATCATTAATTATTCCAAATATAATTGGCTCTATTTTTGGAAAAACAGAAAT
>CAWVEX010000040.1:0-4370 GCA_963928415.1 Bacillota bacterium
TGCTATGAGCCTTGAGGCTCTGCTTGTAACAAAGCCTTTAGGCGTTACGAGTAAAATACCCCCGGCTAAGCCGGGGGATATTTATTAACTATAAATAAAAAGGGACATTCCTTTCACCCAAAAAGGAACGTCCCTTTTGGGTTCTTTTGAGTTTGGGTATTGCTTTTTTATTTTTTTATTTATATAATGTGCATATAATTTATTATATTAGGAGGTTATATGGCAAAGGAAATTTCAGAGAAAGAAAAGAAAGAAATTAAAGATATGATTGATAGCTTAGTTAAAAGAGCTAAAAAAGCGTCTAGAGAGTATATGAAGTTATCTCAGGAAGATGTAAATAGAATAGTAAAAGCCATGTCTATGGCAGGTGAAGAACATCATATGGAACTTGCTAAAATGGCTGTAGAAGAAACAAACAGAGGAATCTATGAAGATAAGATTACTAAGAATATGTTTGCTACAGAATATATTTACCACAGTATAAAGTATGATAAAACAGTAGGTATAATAAACCAAAATGAAGAAGAAGGTTATGAAGAAATTGCTGAACCAGTAGGTATTATTGCAGGTGTAACACCAGTTACTAATCCTACATCAACAGTTATGTTTAAGTCTTTAATTTCAGCTAAAACTCGTAATGTAATAATATTCGGATTTCATCCAAATGCTCAAAAATGTAGTACTAAAGCAGCAGAAATTTTAAGAGATGCAGCAGTAAAGGCTGGAGCTCCAAAGGATTGTATTTTATGGATAGATAAGCCATCAATTACAGCTACAAGTATGCTTATGAATCATCCAGATGTTGATTTAATATTAGCAACAGGTGGAACAAGTATGGTTAAAGCTGCATATTCTTGTGGCAAGCCAGCACTTGGAGTTGGCCCTGGAAATGTACCATGCTATATTGAAAAATCTGCTAAACTTAAAACATCTGTTAATGATTTAGTAATGTCTAAATCATTTGATAATGGTATGATATGTGCATCAGAACAATCAGTTATAGTAGATGAAGAAATACATGAAGAATTTGAAGATTTAATGAAAAAAGCAGGTTGCTATTTCTTAAATGAAAAAGAAACAAAAGATTTAAGAGCAAAAATGTTTGATGAAGATAAATTAAATAGTTTTGTAGTTGGAAAAAGTCCTTATGACATAGCTAAAATGGCAGATATTAAAGTACCAAAAGAAACTAAAGTATTAGTATTAAAAGAAAATGGCGTTGGAATTGAATATCCATTTTCTAAAGAAAAGTTAAGTCCAGTACTCGCATATTACATAGTTAAAGATTCTAAAGAAGGAATTAATTTAGCAGAAAAACTAATTGAATTTGGTGGAATGGGACATTCAGCAGTAATTCATTCTGAAAATAAAGATGTAATACAAGAATTTTCAGAAAGGGTAAAAGTAGGAAGAATTATAGTAAACTCACCATCTACTCATGGTGCAATTGGAGATATATATAATACAAATATGCCTTCACTTACACTAGGTTGTGGAACATTTGGAGGAAACTCAACAACTTCAAATGTATCAAGTGTTAATTTAATAAATATAAAAAGAGTAGCAAAAAGGAGAGTTAATATGCAATGGTTTAAAATTCCAAATAAAATATATTTTGAAGCAGGTTCACTACAATATTTAGAGAAAATGCCAGATATTTCAAAAGCCTTTATAGTAACAGACCAAGGTATGGTTAAATTAGGATATGTAGATAAAGTATTATATTATTTAAGAAAAAGAGAAAAATATGTTCATTCACAAATATTTGCAGATGTAGAATCTGATCCATCTTTTGATACAATTAAAAAAGGTGTAGAAATGATGAATAATTTTCAGCCTGATGTAATTATAGCAATAGGTGGTGGTAGCCCAATAGATGCAGCAAAAGGAATGTGGCTATTTTATGAGCATCCAGATGCAGATATTGAAGGTATGAAACTTAAATTTATGGATATTAGAAAAAGAACATATAAGTTTCCTAAACTTGGAACAAAAGCAAAAATGGTTGCAATACCTACAACTTCAGGTACAGGTTCAGAGGTTACATCATTTGCAGTAATTACAGATAAAGAAAAAAATAAAAAATATCCACTAGCAGATTATGAGTTAACACCAGATGTTGCAATAGTAGATACAGATTTAGTAATGAGCCTTCCAAAATCTATTACAGCAGATACTGGTATGGATGTTTTAACTCATGCATTAGAAGCTTATGTATCTAATATGGCATCAGATTATACAGATGGTTTAGCTGAAAAAGCAGCAGAGCTTGTATTTAAAAATTTAAGAGACGCATATAATGATGGAACAAATAGATACGCAAGAGAAAAAATGCACAATGCAAGTACAATAGCAGGTATGGCATTTACAAATGCATTTTTAGGAGTATGCCATTCAATGGCACATAAAATAGGAGCAGAATTCCATATACCACATGGAAGAACAAATGCAATACTTCTTCCTTATGTAATAAAATACAATGGAGTAGATGATCCTACTAAATTTGTATCTTTCCCTAAATACGAATATTATATAGCAAAACATAAATATGCAGAAATATCTAGAAGAATGAATTTTCCAGCATATACAGATGATGAAGGATTAGAATCATTAGTTAAAGAAGTAGATAAATTAAGAGAAGAAGTAGGAATACCTAAATCTTTTAAAGAAGCGGGAATAGATGAAAAAGAATGGCTAGCTAAAGTAGATATGTTAGCAGATAGAGCATTTGAAGACCAATGTACATCTGCAAACCCAAGAGTACCACTAATTAGTGAAATAAAACAAATACTTCTAGATAGTTATTATGGAAAATAAATGAAATGTTACAAAAATGTAATATTAAAACTATTGACTATAAATCAAAATAAAGATAAAATAATAAAGAAATTATTTCTATTTAATATAAATAGTAAAAGTACACCCAAAACTTAATATTCAAGAGAAAATAAATGTATAAATACTATTTATATAAGTAGACATAAATAAAATACAAAATACAAAAGATAAAACTAATAAAAAACAAAAACAAAAACTATAATCTTTTATTTTATTTAATTAAGATAAAAATAAAATTAACGAATGAAAGGAGAATATTTATGAAATCAAGAAAAGACAAAATCTTGAATATTAAAAAAATTAAGAAACAAGTAAAAGGTATTACTTTAATAGCGCTTGTCGTAACTATCATAGTCCTACTAATTCTAGCAGGAATAGCGCTAAACCTTACAATAGGAGAAAATGGATTATTTACAAGAGCACAAAATGCAGCAAATACTTGGCAAATGGCAGAGCAAAATGAGCAAAATGCAATGAATAGTTTATCTAGTTGGATGGACCAATATTTAAATGGAAATGGTGGAAGCCAAGATGATGACCAAGGACCAATAAAAATATCTATGATAATAGAAGGGTCAAAAGTAACAGAACCACCAGTACCAAGTGGCTTTAAACATGTAGAAGGAACAGTAGATAATGGATATGTAATAGAAGATGGAGATGAAAATCAATTTGTATGGGTACCAGTAGATAAAGATCAAAAAATAAAAATAAACGTTACATCAGAAGCAAATATAGATAGTATAAGTCTAAAAGACCCATATGGAGATCCTATACAATTAGAAAATACAACTGACTTAGGAACAACATATACTAATGAAAATGTAGTACCAACAATAAATGGACCATATAGACTAACAGTAACAGCAGGAGGAGAAACCAAAAAAGTATTTTTAAGTGTTCATAGTTTATATGCGATAGATACATTTACAGATTGGTATGACATTGAAGGAATTGTAGATGAACAATTAAAAGAAATTGAACAAGAGGCAAGTAATCAAGGATATAGTAGTACAGAAGAATTTTTTAATGCAATGATGCAAGCAGAAGGACAACCAACATTAGAGGAAATGGGATTTAGCACTGTTAGGGATTATCTGTTTTCAATTATGATATTAGGACTTTCAAAGAAGGATTATTCAGAAACAGAAAACTATAAACAATCAGTAAATGACAATGGAGGATTTTATATAGCAAGGTATGAGGCAAGTTATCAAGATGGAAAAGCAGCAAGTAAAGCTTCAACAAGTACAAGAACATCAAGTTCAACAACATTAAAAAATGGAATGTTATGGAATTATATTTTTCAAACGGAAGCACTATCAAAAGCAAATTCAATGTATACAAATGGAGGTTTTACAAGTTCACTACCAACAGGAGCAGCATGGGATAGAACGTTAGCCTGGCTAGAAGAAACGGGAGCAGTAAGCAAAAATGAAATAGTAGGAGATAGTAAAACTTGGGGAAATTATTTGGACGATGAATTTTCAAATACAGAAGAATTAATTAATACAGGTAATTTCAGTAAAACA
>CAWVEX010000041.1:0-3153 GCA_963928415.1 Bacillota bacterium
ACTTTGAAAAAAATCCACTCTTTTGGTTCTTCCAAATAAATAGTAATCTTTTCGAAAAAAAGTAACTCATTTAGGGTATACCAGTAATTATTTGCCAGACGAATATATACAGTATATACTGCAGATTTTTTGGATGTATTGTACCTAATCCATATTGCCAGATTAGCCTCTTCAGCACTTGATACTAATTTGTCTGGCCCATACTCCTGGATTAATTCTTGCTTTGTTGCCACTGTAGGAAGCTCATAGTTATATCCCAATAACTGAGTATCATAAACGTTCATTTCTCCTGTGTTTTTTAATTCTGCATTACAAAACCAAGGAGGTTTGCCTCCAGTGATAATTTTTTTCATTCTAAAGTTATATTTCCACCGCCTTATAATGTGGTTGTCCAACCATTTTTTCAAACAAAACAAAGCCATAAAATTCACTCCTAGTCTTTAGTTTTTCTTGTTTTTGTTTTTATTCAAAGCTTTACATAATTTATTATATCACTTTTTCTAATTTATGTAAAGTTTTATTAAATATAAAATTATCTTTACATTATTATTACAAAAATAACATTTTGAAAATTTTATTAATTTCTATTGATAAGTTTCAAAGTTTGTATTATTATACTTAAGCAAGATTAATTAAGAGGGGTAATAAAATATGGGTGACATAAATGTATATTCTGGACCAATGAAATGTGGCAAAACTCAAGAAATTTTAAATGAGTATAAAAGGCAATTAATCGCAGGAAAAAAAGTAAAAATGTTTAAACCTTCTATTGATACTAGAACAGCTAATAATGTTGTAGCTTCTAGAAATGGAATAGATATCCCTGCAATTCCTATAAGTAGAATATCTGACTTAGAAAAATATGAAGCAGATGTTTACTGTATAGATGAATTTCAATTTCTTAAAGGTAATGTTAAAGTTATTGAACAAATGGCCGATTGTGGTAAAAAGTTTTTTATAGCTGGATTAAATTTAACAGCTGAAAAAAAACCTTTTGGCAAAATGGCAGATTTATTATGCATATCTGATAATGTCCATATGCTTACAGCTATATGTGATAATTGTAAAAATGAAAATGCTGTACTTACATATTATAAAGGTGGTAAAGATACAGATATTGTAATTGGAGACAGACAATATATGTCTCTTTGTAGACATTGCTATGATATAATGACTAGACAAGATGAATTAAATAGAAATCAAGCACAAGCTTAAGATAATTAAATAAAATCTGTATTTAATTAATACATTATTTTATTATATTAATAAATACAGATTTTTTATATTTTTTAATTTTTAAACTTTTTTTATTGAATCTATTCCACTTTTCATTACTAATTTTCTTAAAAATTTATTATACATAAATGGTCTTTTTAGAATTTTTAATTTTAGTTTTGTTCTTAGTTTCAAGGTTTTTAGAAGATAATTATTATTTGAGTTTAATAACTCCTTGTTTAAAACTTTTGCTAAAATTAATCCACTATCCATTGCATAACTTATACCTTCTAATGAACTAGGACTAATCATACCTGCTGCTTCTCCAATTAAATAAATATTATCTTTTCCTATATGTACACTATTAAATGCATTAGATAAATATACAAAGCATCCTTCCCTTTTTACAAGCTTTTCTTTGCTAAAAATATATCCCTTTTTAAGTAATTTTTTCTTTAATTCTTCAAAATTTTCGCTGCAAGTTTTTTCAGGAAAAGCCCCTCCTACTATAAAATATTTATCTTTAGAAATAGTCCAAGAGTATGATTTACCTAATTTTTTATCAAATATGGAAGTATATATTGGAGACTCTTCTTCATTTTCATACCATTCTTGAATTGATACATATCTAATAATATTACTCTTAGTATATATTGTATTTCTAATTATAGAATTTGCTCCATCTGCACCAATAATTACCTTTGCAGTTTCTTCATACTTTTTTGTTCCTTGCATATAATAAATTTTATATCCATCTTTAATTTTTTCTATTTTTTTACATATTGCTTCATTAATTATATTTACATTGTCAGGAATTAAAGAAATTAACCATTTGTCAAATTTACCTCTATCCATATTTAAATAAAATCTTTGATAATTTCTTTCTAAATTGTTATCTAAATCTATTGTTCTAACTGAAAAAATTTGTGGATTTACTAATACATCTTTAGGTAGGCATAAATCAAAACTAGCTAGTATTTTTTGAGCATCAGGAGAAAGTAATCCTCCACAACATTTTGACATATTATTGTTTTTTCTATCTAATGCTAATATCTTATATTTTTTATTTAGTAATCTAGCTACAGTAGCTCCAGCAGGTCCTAGACCTATAATTGCTATATCGTACATATTTATTTTATGATATAAAATATCATATCTCCTTTCTTTAATATAAAAATAAAAGTAACTTAATTTTACACAATAAATTTTTTTAACTGTATTTGAATAAAGCTCTATATGTATTTATTATATAATTTTAAAGCCTTAAATGCAAATATAAAAGGCAAAATATATAAATATATTCTACCTTTTATATTTTATATTTATTAAATTAAAACGGAAACCATGGAAATAATATAATTACTGCACCTAAAATAACTGCAAATGTAATTTTAGCATCTTCTGGATTATCAAATCCAAAATCTAAAGTTTCTTTAGGTGGCAATTCGCTTCCATCTATTAATGATATTTTCATATTATCTATTTGATTATAGTTAAAGCTTGAACTAAATGCTGTAGACTCTCCTGGGTTTAAATCATTTATCTTTACATACTTAGTTCCTAATAATACTCCTCTTTTTGAATAACTATCTATTTTTAAGTATTTATTATTTACAGTAGCATCAGTGCTATTTTTTACTGTTCCATTTATATAACCATTAAGATATGTAGCTTTTGCTTCTATTACTTGCACATCTAGAATTGAATCTTCTACTGAGTAATCTTTTGTAAGATATGTACTTTTTAAAATGTAAAATGAGCCAATATCTACTAAAATGTAAACTATTACTATTGCTAAAAAGTACTTAAAAAATGTTTTCATTCTACTCATAATAAATTTCCTTTCATTTTCATAATATATTTATAAAACTTATTTAACTACTATTTAAAAACAATAAATAGTAACTAATTATAAATTACATTTTTCTAAATACTCCT